>NZ_DASRXP010000194.1:0-16122 GCF_035687465.1 Kribbella sp. | reverse complement strand
TGCTGCAGCCGAACATCTTCAACGACGTGGACGGACGCTACCTCGGCACCGACCAGGCGATTCACCGGCTGGCGCGGGGCCAGCGCGCGCAGTACGGGACCTTCTCCGGATGGGATCAGTATCGCGCGCACATCCAGTTGCTGGCGTTGCTGAAGCCGGACGTCGCGGGTGACTTCGCGCAGTCGATGTACCAGTTCGCCCAACAGAACAACGGGATCTGGGACCGCTGGCTGCACAACAACGGCGCCACGCATGTGATGACGGGTGATCCCGCGGCACCGACGCTGGCGACGTTCGCGGCGATGGGCGTGCGGAACTTCGATGCCGAAGGCGCCTATGAGTCGTTGTTGCACCAGGCAACCGTGCAGAACCCGCAGGCGGAGAACGACGGCGGTTGCCCTGGGCAATGCACCGGGCAACGACCCGCGCTCGACACCTATATCGCCAAGCAGTACGCGCCGCAGGATGCCTGTCATTGCTGGGGCGGAGCAGCCGAGACGCTGGAGAACTCGCTCGCGGACTACTCGCTGTCGCAATGGGCTTCACGGCTCGGCCGTCCTGAGGCGACGATGCTGGCGGACCGTGGGACCTGGTGGAAGAACACCTTCGATCCGGCGGTCGGCTATCAGCGGGCCCGGAAGGCGGACGGGACCTGGCAGCCCGGGTTCACGCCGTCGACCGATGTCGGGTTCGCACAGGGATCCAGCGCGACGTACACGTGGATGGTGCCGCAGGATGTCTCCGGACTCGCCGCCGCCATGAACGGGAACGCAGTACAGCGCCTCGACGGGTTCTTCCACGACGAGGCCGGGAACTGGGCGGTCAAGGGCGGCAGTGCGCTCCGGTACGACCCGACGAACGAGCCCGGCCTCCACACGCCCTGGTTGTACAACGGGTTCGGGGAGCCGTGGAAGACGCAGGCGACCACCCGCGAGATCGTCGACACCGTGTACGGCGTGGGGCCGTCCGGGCTCCCCGGGAACGACGACCTGGGCACGCTGTCGGCCTGGTACGTGTTCGCCGCGATCGGCCTGTTCCCGCAGACGCCGGGCCGGGCGGAACTGCTGGTAGGCAGTCCCCTGTTCCCGAAGGTCGAGCTGCACCGAAGCAACGGCGTACGGCTGACTGTGGAAGCGCCGCAGACGTCGGACGCCAACCAGTACGTGCAATCACTGACGCTGAACGGCAAGCCCCGCACGGAGTCCTGGCTGCCCGAGTCCTACCTCACGAAGGGCGGCCGCATCAGCGTGGCGATGGGGGCGCCGCCCACCACCTGGGGCACCGCTCCCATCGACCACTAGCCTCTTGCGTCCGAAGAACTGCGGGGCAGGCCCCTCGGTTCTTCGGACGCAAGGTGGTTGTCAGTTGCTGCCGGTCGCGCGGCGGAACTCTTCGTTGGGGGTTTGCAGGCTGCCGAGGCTGGTGACCTCGCGGCGGAAGAACAGCGCGAGGGTCCAGTCGAGGATGACCCGGGCCTTGCGGTTGAAGGTGGGCACACGGGACACGTGGTAGGAGCGGTGCAGGAACCAGGCCGGCCAGCCCTTCACCTTCACGCCGTACAACTGCGCCACGCCCTTGTGCAGACCGAGGCTCGCCACAGACCCGACGTACTTGTGCTTGTAGTCCTGCGGCTGCTTGCCGTCGACCACGCGCAGGATGTTCGCCGCGAGGCGGTTGGCCTGCCGGACCGCGTGCTGCGCGTTCGGGGCGCAGTACGCGCCGGTCTCCGAGGTGAGGTCGGGCACGGCCGCGTTGTCACCGGCGGACCAGGCGTCGTCCAGACCCTCGATCCGCAGGTTCGGCAGGCACTTGACCCGGCCCTTCTCGTCCAGCGGGAAGTCGGTCGCGGCCAGCGCCGGGTTCGCCTTCACCCCGGCGGTCCAGACGATGGTGTCGGCGTCGAACTCCTCGCCGTCGTTGAGGACTACATGGCCCTTCTCGCAGGACTCCAGCCGGGTCTCCAGCCTGATGTCCATGTTGCGCTTGCGAAGCTGCTCGACCGTGTACTTGCCGAGGTCCTCGCCGACCTCCGGGAGGATCCGGTTGGTCGCCTCGACGAGCACCCAGCGCATGTCCTCGGGCTTGATGTTGTCGTAGTACCGGGTGGCGTAGCGGGCCATGTCCTCGAGCTCGGCGAACGCCTCGACCCCGGCGTATCCACCGCCGATGAAGACGAAGGTCAGCGCGGCCTTGCGCAGCGCCGGGTCGGGCTGGGACGACGCGACGTCCAGCCGGTCCAGCACCTTGTTCCGCAGGGCGATGGCTTCCTCGACGTTCTTGAATCCGATGGCCTGCTCGGCCAGCCCCGGGATCGGCAGCGTCCGGGCGACCGAGCCCAGCGCGACGACGATCTGGTCGTACGCGAGCTCGTAGTCGGGGCCCTCCTCCGGCATCACCTTCGCGACCTTGTGCTCGTGGTCGATCGACGTCACCCGGCCGGTGACCACGCGGCAGCCCTTGAGGGTCTTGCGCAGCGGCACCACCACGTGCCGCGGTTCAACCGAACCGGCTGCCGCCTCGGGCAGGAACGGCTGGTAAGTCATCACGGAGCGCGGGTCGACCACGGTGACCCGGATCCTGCCTCGCCGCGCGGCTTTGCGCAGGCCGTAAGCGGTGTACATCCCGACGTAACCGCCCCCGACCACGAGGATGTGCGGTACCTGGGCTGTCATGCGGCTCACTCTCCCTGAGTGGTGTTCCAACTTCATGTCTACTTCAGGTTAACAGGCTCGTGAAAGTTTTCACAAGCACTCTCCCGGGTGATCTCACCCACCGGGAATCCCTCCTGGGAGGGACTCGGCGATCGACTTGGCGCGACTCATCACAGCATCCAGCATGGGTTCGGTGAGCTTGCCGGTGAAGGTGTTCTGCTGGCTCGGATGGAAGCACCCGAGCACGACGACCTCGCCGTACGGGCCCGGGACGACGTACTCGACCGCGTGCCCGAACCTGGGCCGTGGCTTCGGTACTGCGCCGCCGACCGACTGCAACGCGTTCAGCAGGACGTCGAAACCGAACTTCCCCAAGCAGACGATCGCCCGCGTGGACGGCAGCACCAACTCCAGTTCGCGCCGGAACCACGGCGAGCAGTTGTCGCGTTCCTCGGGCGTCGGCTTGTTGGCCGGTGGCGCACAGCGGACGGCCGCCATCATCCGCGCGCCGAGCAACCGCAGCCCGTCGCCGGCGTGCTCGCTGGTCGGCTGGGAGGCCAGCCCCACGCGGTAAAGCGACGCGAACAGCCAGTCCCCCGATCGGTCGCCGGTGAACACCCGCCCGGTCCGGTTCCCGCCCTGCGCGGCCGGCGCGAGGCCCGCGATCAGCACCCGCGGCTCCGGCGAACCCCAGCCCGCGATCGGCCTGCCCCAGTACGGCTGGTCGGCGAACGACTTCCGCTTGCTGACGGCAACTTCCTCGCGCCACTCGACGAGCCGCTCGCAGGCCCGGCAGACCGACACCCTGGCGTCCAGTTCCGCCAACTCCGGGGTCTGCGCCAGCTCGACGACCTCCGCTGCCGTCCGAGCCACTTCGGTACTCCGTGCCGCCGGGTCCTCGGGCCATCCGCTACCAGGCGGGACCGGGCTCTCGAACAACTCGCCCGTCAACGGATGCGGCAGCAGCATCTCAGCAGGCTAACCCTCGAAGCCGCTCGAATTGCGCAAGATCAGTTACGGGACAACGACAACGCCACTCCGTCAAGGATGTCGTGCTCGGAGACCAGTACCTCGTCCGTCACCAGGTGGTCGGCCAGCCGGTCGTGCAGGCGCTGCAGAATCAGCGCCCCAGCGCCGATGACATCCACTCGCCCCGGATGGATCACCGGTACTGCGGAGCGCGCGGCCCGGGTCGATCCCATCAGCCAGGAGGTGGTGTCGAGCAGCAGCGGACCGGGGATCCGCGCATGGTGGATCAGCTCCGGGTCGTAGGACGTCAGGCCGAGCGCGACCGCGGCCACTGTCGTCACCGTGCCGGCCACGCCGATCAGGCTGCGTGCCTGGGACAGCGGGACGGAGGTCGACGCCAGCAAGGCATCGACGTCATTGGTAGCGGCTGCCATCTCCTTGATCGTCGCCGGATCCGAGGCGAGGTGCCGCTCGGTCATCCGGACGGATCCCATGTCCAGCGAATCAGCCGCGAGCACGCCCGAGGCGTCGCCGAGCACGAGTTCCGTGGATCCACCACCGATGTCCGCGACCAGGTACGGGCCGGGCACCTCGTACTCCGCCAGCCCGCCGGTCGCACCCTGGAAGCTCAGCGTGGCCTCCTCGTCGCCGGAGATAATGTCCGGCTCGACCCCGAACCGCGCACGGATCCCGGCGAAGAACTCGTCACGATTGCTCACATCCCGGGCGGCCGAGGTCGCCACGAACCTCACCCGCGAGGCTCCGGACTCCCGCACGACCCGGGCGAAGTCGTCCGAGGCGGCAAAGACGCGCTGCAGAGCCTCGGGAGCGAAGGCTCCGGTCGAGTCGACGCCCTGGCCGAGGCGGACGATCGTCATCCGCCGGTCGACCTCGGCCAACCTGCCATCGGCATAGTCCGCGATCAGCAGCCGCAGCGAGTTCGTCCCGCAGTCGACCGCCGCGACCCGCAACGGTCGGGGCTGCGGCGGCGGTGGCTCAGGCGGGCGTCGAAGGTGCGGGATGTGCGGACCGCGACCGCGATCCTTCGGCTTCGGTTCAGACACAGGGCCCTCGCCGGCCCCAGTCCTCCAGCGCCTCGAGCGCCTCGTCGCCGAGCGGATTGACCCCGGGCCCGGCTGCCAGCGAATGCCCGACCAGTACGTGCAGGCACTTCACCCGCGTCGGCATCCCCCCGGCGGTGATCCCGTCGATCTCAGGCACGTGCTCGATCGACTCCCTGTGCGCCAGGTAGGACTCGTGTGCCGCCTGGTAGGACTTCGCCAGTTCCTCGTCGGTGCCGAGTCGCTCGGTCATCTCCTTCATCATCCCGCCGGCCTCGAGGGTGCCGATCGCCGACGCGAGCCGCGGGCAGGTCACGTAGTACGTGGTCGGGAAGGGGGTGCCGTCGGGCAGCCGAGGCTCGGTCTCGACGACGTCCGGCAGGCCGCAACTGCAGCGGTGCGCGATCGAACGGTTCCCTCGGGCGGTCCGGCCGAGCTGGGCGCTGACTGTCTCGATGTCTTCAGGGGTGACGCTCAACGGCCGGCCTTCGGCGACGGGGTGAGGATGGGTTTCGGGGTGGGCTTCGCGGCCGGTTTCGTGGCCGGCGTCGCGGGCTTCCCGGCGCCTTCGACGCTGCCCCAGAGCTTGGTGTACCAGGTCGGCTGCTGCTGCTCGTCGGCCTGCGGATCGGCCGGACCGCTCGGCGCCGGCGGGGCCCCGACGGGCTTGCCGTCCGCACCGATCACCCGGTAGCCGACCTCGCCCGGCATCACCCAGCCGAGGCGTTGCCGGGCCTGGGCCCGGACGTAGGCGTCGTCGTCCCAGCGAGTGATCTCGTCGTTCAGCTGGTCGACCCGCTTCTCCCGGTCTCGGATCTCCTGCTGCAGCGCGGTGATCTGCTGGTGCTGGTCGAACCACACCCGCAGACTCTGCGCGTACGACACGATCAGCGCGCCGAGCACGAGCAGCACCACGGCTGCCCGGCCGGTGAGATTACGTGAGCCCCGGGTGCGGGCTGGGCCGGCCGGCGTTCCCGTCGTACGGCGTTTGGGTTGGCTGCCGCCCCGCCGCGCCGGTGGGCGCGACGAACCCGGGCGTGACCCGGAATGGCCTAGGCGGGACGGCATCCGAAAATCCTACGCCGGTCAGCCCTTGAATCGGGGGAAGGCCGAGCGACCGGCGTACCGGGCCGCGTCGTCCAGTTCCTCCTCGATCCGGAGCAGCTGGTTGTACTTCGCGGTGCGGTCGGACCGGGCCGGCGCACCGGACTTGATCTGGCCGCAGTTCGTCGCCACCGCGAGGTCGGCGATGGTGGTGTCCTCGGTCTCGCCGGAACGGTGGCTCATCATGCAGGTGAAACCGCTGCGGTGCGCGAGCTCGACGGCGTCCAGGGTCTCGGTCAGCGAGCCGATCTGGTTCACCTTGACCAGCAGCGAGTTGGCCGCCTTCTCGGTGATGCCGCGCTGCAGCCGCTCGACGTTGGTGACGAACAGGTCGTCGCCGACGATCTGGATCTTGTCGCCGAGCTGCGAGCTGAGGTTGATCCAGCCGGACCAGTCCTCCTCGTTCAGCGGGTCCTCGATGGACACGATCGGGTACGACGCGACCAGGTCGGCGTAGTACGCGATCATCTCGTCGGCCGACTTCTTGCCGCCCTCGAAGGCGTAGACGCCGTCGGTGTGGAACTCGCTCGCGGCCACATCCATGGCCAGCGCGATGTCCTCGCCCGGCCGCAGCCCGGCCTTCTCGATCGCGACCAGGATCAGGTCGAGCGCGTCGCGGTTGCTCGGCAGGTTCGGGGCGAAACCACCCTCGTCACCCAGGCCGGTGGACAGCCCGCGCTCGTTCAGGACCGCCTTCAGCGCGTGATAGACGCCGGCGCCCTGCATGAGTGCCTCGGAGTACGTCGCCGCGCCGATCGGGGCGATCATGAACTCCTGCACGTCGACGTTGCTGTCCGCGTGCGAGCCACCGTTGAGGATGTTCATCATCGGCACCGGGAGCACGTGCGCGTTCGGCCCGCCGACGTAGCGGTACAGGTCCAGGCCGGCACTCTCCGCGGCCGCCTTGGCCACCGCGAGGCTGACGCCGAGGATGGCGTTCGCGCCCAGCTTGGCCTTGTTCGGGGTGCCGTCCAGGTCGAGCATGGCCTGGTCGATCAGCCGCTGCTCGTGGACGTCGTACCCGACGATCTCCTTGTCGATGTCCTCCAGGATGGCCGTGACGGCCTTCTGGACACCCTTGCCGCCGTAGCGGGACTTGTCCCCGTCGCGCAGCTCGACGGCCTCGAACTGGCCGGTGGAAGCGCCTGACGGCACCGCCGCCCGGGCTACGGTGTCGTCGTCGAGCAGAACCTCGACCTCGACAGTGGGGTTGCCGCGCGAGTCGAGAATCTCGCGCGCGCCGACGGCCTCGATGGTGGCCACATCTACTCCCAAGTTCTTGATGACGGATCAGGCCCGAGCCTAGCCTCCAGACCACCCACCCCAGTGGACCGCGTCACCCTGACGATCGCATCCACAGGCACCTGCCGCGTCAGCAACACACCGTTAGGCGCCTCGAACACCTCAAGATCACCAGCATCTATCCCCAGCAACACGTCCACAGCGGACCTCTTGCCCACGCGACTGTCCACGCTCGGCGCCAAATGCACGTGAGTACGCCGCCCCGGCAGCAATCCGGCCTTCTGGATGCTCTCCAGAGCCGCCGCAGTCGTCCCATGCCACAGCAGCTCCGCCGGCCTCACCGGTCGCCAACTGTTCTCCAAGGCTTCACATGTGACCGGCATCCCTTCCAGCGAATGCCCCTGGCAGGCGCGAATCCTCTCCCCATCCACCTGCAGCCGACTCTTGTCGTTATGCAGGACAGCGCGGTCGAGCGTCGTACGGTCCATCGCCAGCAGGTCGCAGACGTCTTGGATGGCGGCCCAACCATCAGGCGACATAGCCAGGCCCCGCTCACCGGCCCCATGCCGCAACAACCTCGACAATCGCTTGCTCTGCTTCACCACGTCCTTCATGCGGACAGTTTCACCGACCAACCAGGCTTTGGCGGGCGTCGGATAGGCCTTTGGTGTTGCCGTCGGCGGTGGTTAGGCCGGTTTGGACGTCTGTGGTGCAGCGCCAGGCGAAGTAGGCGGCTTGGACGGCGTAGCGGAGGTTGAGGAAGGTGGTCAGGCCGTCGTCGAGCTCATCGGCGGCTTGTGGTCGCTCGGCGAGATAGGCCGGTACTACGTGGTTGGGGTTGCCGACGTACATGACGGCCGAGGCGACGTCGTACAGGGTCGGGCCGGGGACTATCGCGCCGCCCCAGTCGATCAAGGCGATCTCGCCGTCCGGCTGGCGGAGGAAGGCCTCGGGGGCCGGGTCTCCGTGCAGTCCTGCCCAACTCAGCTCACGCTGCGAAGCCAACTCCCGTACGCCGGCGAGCGCATCCCCCACGGCAGGGCGGATCCACGGTTCGTAGTCCAGGTACTCGTCGAGATCCGTGACGATCTTCAGCCACTTCTCCAGGTCAACGGGTCGCGCCGGGGCGATCTCGTGCACGCGGGCGAGCGTCGTACCGATCAGTCGGTGCTCGTCCTGGTCGTCGGGTCCTCCGACCAGCGGAATCCCCTCGACGTACTGCAGCAGGGCGATCAGCCGGTCATCGGCCGGCTCCACCAGCCGGCCGCGGAGACTCGGAATCGGCGCACCCGTGGTCAGCCCCGCGGAATCCAGCCGCGCGGCCAACTCCAGTCCCCGCTCGAACCCGTCGCCGGCCTGGTCAACCGACTTCACCACCAGCTGCACGCCGTCGGCGACCACAAGCCAGACCCGCGAGTTCATCCCGCCCTCGAGCACCTCGACCCGCTCAACCCGAAGCCCCCACCGATCCACCAGAACCCGCCCGATACCCACTCCACCACCCTCCCAGCCCCACCCACCCCAGGTCGAACTACTTTCCCAGCCACGGCATCCCCCACCAGACGCAGGTGGTTCGCAAGTTCACGGCGCAGGCTAGTCGGCGTCTGGGAACTCGCCGTACCAAACACTGGCTGCAGTCTAGGATTTCCGCATGAGCGATCCCGACTACGACCGGCTTGGTGAGTTGGTCGCCGAGCTCGCGGTAGACCACGATCCGATCACCGAAGAAGAACTCGCTCGGGCCTGCGCTGAATGGCCTGCCAACGTCTGGGCAGGTGGCGCTGACGCACACTGAGTGAGGTCAGGTGTTGGCTTCCGTACTGCGGACCTGGGCGGCTAGGTGGTGGGTGGCTTCGCGGAGGGCTTGTTCGGGGTCTACGCCGAGGGCGCGGGATTGGCGGACCAGGTCCAGGAGGGCTTCGCCGATGCGGGCGTCATCCGTGGTGGGCGTCGAAGCGTCTGGGGTGGGGAGGACCTTGGCGGCGCGGGAGAGGACCTTGTCGGCGAGCGCTAGGGCAGGGAGTGCGAGGGGGATGCCTTCGAGGACCGAGGTGCGTTGTTTTTCGGCGGCCTTGATGGTTTCCCAGTTCGCCTCCACCGCGGCGGCGTCGTCGGCCTGGGTGTCGCCGAAGACGTGGGGGTGGCGGCGGATCAGTTTCTCGACGATGCCGCCGGCTACGTCGTCGATCGACCATGCCCCATCGTCACCGGCTCCGTCATCGAACCCATCGCCACCGTCGTCGTAGTCCTCGTCGTCCGCCTCTGAGGGGACGCCTTCTTCGGCGATTCGGGAGTGGAAGACGACCTGGAGGAGAAGGTCGCCCAGTTCTTCGCGGAGGTGGGCGCGGTCGCCTGAGTCGATGGCTTCGAGGGTCTCGTAGGTTTCCTCGAGCAGATACTTGGCCAGGCTGCGGTGGGTTTGTTCCTGGTCCCACGGGCAGTTGCTGCGGAGGCGGTCCATCACCCGGACCAGGTCGATCAGGCGCGCACCCGGTACGTCGTACGAGCCGTGCAGGATCTCGACCTCGTACGACGAGTCCCGGGTGAGGTGGTCCGCGATCGCCCGGAGCAACGCCGGCTCGCCGTCCTCGCCGACGAGCCAGGCGACGCGACGACCAGCCGCGGCCAAGGCGGTCAGCCAGGACCACTGCTCACCGGCAGCACCCTCGACCTTGGTGACGACCAGCCCGGAGCCCACCAGCGCCTGGACGTCCGGGCGTTCGACACCGGCCGAAGCGCCGATCTCGTCAGCCTCGGAGAACGCCTGCCACCCCGCACGGGTGAGCAGTCCCGGCGCCACCCGCGGGCTGGTCAGAACGACCTTGATCACGGCGACCACAGGGCTACGGACTCAGCCCTGCGGCTCAGGCTGCTGTTGCTGCTGCTGTGCCTGCTCCGCGGCCTCGCGCTTCGCCTTGGCCTGAGCGGACTCCTCCGACAGCGAGCCCGAGGCCTTGCCGTCGATGGTGCCGTCCGTCCACTTGCCGAAGCGCGGCGCGATGTCGACAGTGATGTTCTTCGAGGCGTCCTTGACCACGGCAGTGCCGGCCTGCTGGGCCGTCTGCACGTTCGGGTCGGTGATGCCCGTGCCGCCGCCAAGCTTGATGGTGCCGACCGCGGCCGACGCCACGTCACGGAGGAAGGTGTTCGCGACCGGGTCCTTGACGAACTTGTCGTACGCCGCCTGGTCGCCGACCACGGCCTTCATCGCGGGCACGATCTCCGCCTCGGTGACGGTGATCGAGCGCTGGGCCGTGATCTGCTGGACCAGCGCGCTGTTCACCAGTTCGCCCAGGATCTGGCTGGTGGTGAGCGGCTGACCCAGCGCGGTCGCCACCGCGCGGGAGGTGTCGTCGATGTCGCCCACCGTGATCTCGGTCTTGCCGACCACGGCCGCCGCACCCGGGTGGGTCCCGGCCGCGCAGCCGCCGAGCAGCAGCACCGAAGACAGCGCCGCACCCGTGCGAACCAGGGATCTCTTCACCGAACTCTCCTCCTGCGAAATCATCAGGCCGGCGCCCCGACGGGCTCGGCGATCACGTCGTCGATCAGTCTGGCGCACCACTGCAGCAACTCCTGGTCGCGGAGCGGCTGACCGGCGACCGCCCGGGTGGTTGGTCTCGGCACCAGGATCGTACGCAGTTGCGGCTTCACCAGACTCTTCGGGTACAGCCTGTTCAGCCGGAGCACCTTCGAATCCGGCAGCTCGACCGGCCCGAACCGGATCAGATTGCCCTGCAGGGTGACGTCGTGCAGCCCGGCCAGCCGAGCATGGTTGCGGAACTTCGCCACCTCGATCAGGTTCAACACCGGCTGCGGGATATCGCCGTACCGGTCGTGCAGTTCCTCGACCAGTTCGGCAATCCCAGCCTCGTCCCGTACTGCGGCCAGCCGCTGGTACATCTCCAGCCGGAGCCGCTGCGAGGGCACGTAGTCGTGCGGTAGGTGCGCGTCGATCGGCAGCTCGATCTTGACCTCGGGCTCGTCCGCCTGGGTGTCGCCCCGGTACTCCGCGACGGCTTCGCCGACGAGCCGGACGTACAGGTCGAACCCGACATCGGCGATGTGGCCCGACTGTTCCCCGCCGAGCAGGTTGCCGGCGCCGCGGATCTCCAGGTCCTTCATCGCCACCTGCATACCGGCCCCGAGGTCGGCGTGCTGCGCGATGGTGGCGAGCCGGTCGTGCGCGGTCTCGGTCAGCGGCTTCTCCGGCGGGAAGAAGAAGTACGCGTAGGCGCGCTCGCGACCTCGTCCGACCCGGCCGCGGAGCTGGTGCAGCTGGGACAGGCCGAGCAGGTCGGACCGCTCGACGATCAACGTGTTCGCGTTGGAGATGTCGATGCCGGACTCGACGATCGTCGTACAGACGATGACGTCGGACTGCTTCTCCCAGAAGCCCTGGATGACCTGCTCCAGGTGGTGCTCGGGCATCTGACCGTGCGCGACGCTGACCCGGGCCTCGGGCACGAGCTGGCGGATCCGGGCGGCCGCCTTCTCGATCGTGTTCACCCGGT
This sequence comes from Kribbella sp., assembly GCF_035687465.1. Classification (NCBI taxonomy): domain Bacteria; kingdom Bacillati; phylum Actinomycetota; class Actinomycetes; order Propionibacteriales; family Kribbellaceae; genus Kribbella; species Kribbella sp. The sequence continues at coordinate 4,581 of NZ_DASRXP010000194.1, read as the reverse complement.
TGTGGACGAAGAAGACCTGGCCCTCGCGGAGCAGTTCGCGCCGGATCGCGGCCGTCACCTGGCCCTCTTCGTAGGCACCGACGAAGGTCAGCACCGGGTGCCGCTCCTCCGGCGGGGTGGCGATCGTGGACATCTCCCGGATGCCGGTGATCGACATCTCCAGCGTCCGCGGGATCGGCGTCGCGGACATCGTCAGTACGTCGACCGCGGTCCGCAACTGCTTCAGCTGCTCCTTGTGCTCGACCCCGAAGCGCTGCTCCTCGTCGACCACGACCAGGCCGAGATCCTTGAACTGGACCTCGCCGCCGAGCAACCGGTGGGTACCGATCACCACGTCGATGGTGCCGTCGGCCAGTCCGTCAATGGTGGCCTTCGACTCCTTGTCGGTCTGGAACCGCGACAGCGGCGCGACGTTGACCGGGAAGGCCGCGTAGCGCTCCGCGAAGGTGGCGTAGTGCTGCTGGACCAGCAGCGTGGTCGGCACCAGGATCGCGACCTGCTTACCGTCCTGAACAGCCTTGAAAGCAGCCCGTACTGCGATCTCCGTCTTGCCGTAGCCGACATCACCGCAGACGATCCGGTCCATCGGCGTGACCCGCTCCATATCGCGTTTCACGTCGTCGATGGTGGCCAGCTGGTCCGGCGTCTCGACGAACGGGAACGCGTCCTCGAGCTCGGCCTGCCACGGGGTGTCCTTGGCGAAGGCGTGGCCCTTGGTCGCCTGGCGCGCGGCGTACAGCTTGATCAGCTCGCCGGCGATCTGGCGGACCGCCTTGCGCGCTCGGCCCTTGCGCTTGGCCCAGTCGCCGCCACCCATCTTGTCGAGGGTGGGCTGCTCGCCGCCGACGTACCGGGTGACCTGGTCGAGCTGGTCGGTCGGCACGTAGAGCCGGTCGCCCGGCTGGCCGCGCTTGCTCGGCGCGAACTCGATCACGATGTACTCGCGAGTGGCCTTCTGCGAGCCGGTGCCGACGGTGCGCTGCAGCATCTCGGAGTACCGTCCGACGCCGTGCTGCTCGTGGACTACGTAGTCGCCCGGAGCGAGCTCCAGCGGGTCGACAGCCTTCTTCCGGCGGCTCGGCATCCGTTGCTGGGAACGGCGTTCGGCTGCGCTGCGCTGGCCGGCCAGGTCGTTCTCGGTGAGCACCGCGAACTTGATGCCTTCGGCAATGAACCCGCGCTCGAGCTGGCCCTGGGAGATCTGCACGACCCCCGCGTCGGGGATGGTGTCGATGCTGTCCACCATCCGCGCGGGCAGCTCGGCCTCGGAGAAGACCTCGGCCAGGCGCTGGGCGGGACCATGCCCCTCGGTCACACAGACGACCCGCCAGCCGTCGCGCAGCCAGCCGCGCACATCTTCAACAGCAGCAGCGGTTTCGCCGCGATAGGGGTCGACCTCATGGGCGGCGACGATCCGGCTGCGAACCGCGCCGGCCTCGGTATCGATGTCGAGGGAGACCCGCAGCCCCATCGAGTCGCGTAGCTCCGGCGAGTCCGTCGGCGCGATCGCGAACGGCGACATGCTCCACCAGGCAAGACCCTTGCTCAGGGCATGCGATCGCACATCCGCCAGCGACATGTACGCCGCCGCGCCCAGGTCGATCGGCGCCTCGCCACCGCCGGCAGCGGCCGCCCACGACGCCTCCAGGAACTCCTGGCTGGTCGCGACCAGGTCATGCGCGCGAGCCCGCACCCGCTCGGGGTCGCTGACCACGACGTGTGTGCCCGGCGGCATCAGGTCGACGAGCAGTTCCATGTGGTCGACGAGGACGGGCGCGAGCGACTCCATCCCCTCGACCGCGTGGCCCTCGGCGAGCTTCTCGAACAGTTCGGAGAGCTCGGGGTGCTCCTTCGCCAGTACGGCGGCCCGCTGGCGGACCTCGTCGGTCAGCAGCAACTCACGGCACGGCGGGGCCCACAGTCCGTGCTCGGCGATCTCCAGGGACCGCTGGTCGGCGACCGCGAAGTACCGGATCTCCTCCACGTCGTCGCCGAAGAAGTCGACCCGCAGCGGGTGCTCCTCGGTCGGCGGGAAGACGTCGATGATGCCACCCCGTACTGCGAACTCGCCGCGCCGCTCAACCAGGTCGACCCGGTTGTAGGCGGCTCCGGACAACCGCTCGACGACGTCCTCTAGCTCGACCGAGTCGCCCACGTGCAGCTGGACCGGCCGCAGATCCGCGAGTCCAGCGACCTGCGGCTGCAACACGGACCGCACCGGCGCGACCAGGATCTTGATCGGCCCGGTCGTCTCGTCCGACGGATCCGGGTGCGCCAGACGCCGCAGTACGGCGAGACGTCGGCCGACGGTGTCCGACCGCGGGGACAACCGCTCGTGCGGCAGCGTCTCCCAGGCCGGGTAGTAGGCGACGGAACCGGGCTCGACCATGCACTGCAGGGCCTCGGTGAGTTCCTCGCCCTCGCGGAAGGTGGCGGTCACCGCCAGGATCGGGCGATCCGCGCCCTGCTGGGCCGCGAGGGCAGCCATCAGTACCGGGCGGATCGGCCCGGGAGCGCTCAGGTCGAGCGTTGTGACCCCGTCAGCCTGATCATGTTTCCGCGCGTCACGGACGGCCTCGGCCACCACCTCATCGGTGAGCAGGGTGTCGACCAGACCGGCCAGTTTCACGAGTTGTCCAACCTCACGCGTTGTCCGTCATTACGAGTTGTACTTGCCTTGGGTGACATCGAGTCCATCGGTGAGCAACGACTCGACGGCATCCGCGGTGCGATCGACCGCGAACGGAAGATCCTTGCGTTCGGTCGAGGAGAACTCGTTCAGCACGAAGTCGGCCGGGTTCTGCCGGCCGGGAGGACGACCCACCCCGAACCGGATTCGATAGTACTCACCGGTACCCAACGACTTGCGGAGCGACTTGAGTCCGTTGTGGCCGTTGTCGCCACCGCCGAACTTGGCCCGCAGGGTGCCGAAGTCGAGATCCAGCTCGTCGTGGATCACCACCAGCGAGGCCGGCTCGACCTTGAAGAACTTCAGCAGCCCGGAGACCGGGCCGCCCGACTCGTTCATGTAGGAGCGAGGCTTGGCCAGGACCGCGCGGAGCCCGCTGATCCGGGTCTCCACCACCTCGGCCTTGGCCTGCTTGTGCGACTTCCAGCTGCCGCCCGCCCGGGCGACCAGCTCGTCGGCCACCATCTGGCCGACGTTGTGCCGGGTCTTGGCATAAGAAGGGCCGGGATTCCCCAGCCCGACGACCAACCACACGTCGTCCGCCACGGATCCCGGCCCTCCTAGTGAACTAGAACTGCAGGTCGCGATTAGTCGCCCGAGACGCCGGCGGTCGCGGCCTCGGCGGCCGGCTCGTCGCGCTCGATGCCCGCGCCGGCCTCGGCCTCGGCCAGCTCGGCCTCGACCTGCTCGGCGGTGGAGGCGGCGGTCACGTTCACGATCAGGGTGTCCGGCTCGATCGCCAGGGTGGTGCCGGCCGGCAGCTCGAGGTCGGACGCGTGGATCTGCGCACCGGCCTCCAGGCCCTCGACGGAGACGGTGACGCCGTCCGGAATGTGGGTGGCCTCGGCCTCGACCAGGATGGTCGCGTTCTCGAGCACGACCAGGGTCTCGCTGACCGCTTCGCCCTCGATGTGGACGGCGATGTCGACCTGCACCTTCTCGCCACGCTTCACGATCACCAGGTCGACGTGCTCGATGGTGTTCTTGATCGGGTCACGCTGGACCTGCTTCGGCAGCGCCAGCAGGCTCTCGCTGCCCTCGACCTCGATCAGCAGCAGCGCGTTGGCGGTCTTCAGCGCCAGCATGGTGTCGTGACCGGGCAGCGTGATGTGCACCGGGTCTGTGCCGTGGCCGTAAAGAACGGCGGGCACCTTGTGGTCCCGACGGATACGGCGGGCAGCACCCTTGCCGAACTCCGTGCGCGACTCGGCTTGGATCTTGACCTCGGCCACGAGATGAACTCCTCAAGTGCGTTGCGGTGATCTGTTGTCAGTGGTGATGCGTTGTCCGTGGTGGCTGCTGGCCTCAGCGGGCACGTCCTGACTCCGGAGAAGGCGTCAAGCAACGAACCACCGCGTCGATCACGGAGCCGCGCCCGCCATACCGTCACCGAAGTGACTTTGTCCGGGGGGCGTCCCTCGCCGAGGCAACCAAAACAGTCTACCCACGACTCTGCCCAGACGAGAAATCAGTTGAGCGGGGTCCGGCCGCGGTCCCTGACGGTGGTGACTTTCCACCGTCATCCGGGCCAGTTTCGTCAGCCCTTACTGAAAATGGTTGTCGATTCAGATAAAGTGTCGGCCTGTGACCGCCACTCACCGAATGCGCTTGCTGCTGCCCTTGATCGGCCTGCTCCTGCTGCCCCTCCTGCTGCTGCCCTCGTCCGCCGAGGGGGCGCCGCCGGACACCCCGCCCGAAGTCCTGCAGGCCATCCACACCGACGTCCTGCACGCCAAGTACGACGGGTCGGCGCTGCAGCTGAACACCCGGATCGGGCTCGGCGAAGTCCGCGAAGCCGATCCCGCCGGGCTGATCTTCAACCTGGAGGACAAGGGCTCGGCCAAGGTCGAGCTCCCGGACCTGCCGCCGTTCGCCTTCCTCGGCAGTCCGGG
>NZ_DASRXP010000193.1:0-10058 GCF_035687465.1 Kribbella sp. | reverse complement strand
GCCGATGATCAGCAGTGGCACGATCACGCCCGCGCCGGCCAGGAAGAACAGCAGCCGCCAGTCGGGCAGCAACGCGCCGGCGACGACGGCGGCGATCGCTCCTCCCGCCGGGAACGAGCTCAGCACGAAGGCGGCCGCTCGACCTCGTTGGGCGGTCGGCCAGGTCTCGACAACGTACGTCGACACCACGCCCCAGACCCCGCCGAGTCCGAGGCCGGCCGCGAACCGTAGTACGAGGAACACTGTGAAGCTCGGCACCAGGGCGAGCGAGGCAGTGAACACTCCGAAGACCGCGAGCGAAAGCATCAACGCCCGCTTGCGGCCGTAGTTGTCGGCCAGCCAGCCGACGGTCAGGCTGCTCACGCCGATGCCGAGCAGGGTGGCGGTGGCCAGCAGACCGCCCTCGGCCTTGGTCAGCCCGAACTCCGCGCGGATGTCGGGGAGAGCGAAGGACAGCAGCAGGATCTCCAGCGCGTCGAACATGTAAGCCACGAAGGCGCCACCCAGCACCACCCATTTCCCGGAATCTCTCATCCGGACCAGTCCCTTCGATGAACCCCGTGTTTCCGTCCCGAGTCACCTGACTGTACGTACGTACAGTGGTGATCCGCAAGACCCAAACTGTACGTACGTGCAGTACGCTGTGGTGAGCTGGACGAGGAGAGGGATGAGCTCGGTGACGGAGACTGCTGAGGGCGGCAAGCGGATGGTGATCCTCCGCGCCGCCGAGAAGGTGTTCGCGCAGGACGGCTACCACGGCACGACGATGCGGCGGATCGCCGCGGAGGCCGACGTCAAGCTCTCCCTGGTCGTCTACCACTACACCTCGAAGCTCGCCCTGTTCGTGGCGATCTTCGAGCACCGGCAGTACGTCAACGAGGCGCGGCTGACCCAGCTCCGGGCGATTCCCGATCTGAGTGCGGCCGATGCCGTCGAGCAGATCGTGCGCGCCTTCGTCGACCCGGTGCTCGCCCTGCACAACGATCCCGAGGACGCCTGGTTCGCCAAGCTGGTACTGCGCGAGGCCGGCGACCCGTCGAACCAGGACCGGCCGGTTCTCAAGGTCCTGTTCGACCCGATGGCCCGCGAGTTCGTCGACGCCTTCCGCGAGGCGCTTCCCGGCAAGCCCGACGGGTTCTATCAATGGGCCTACCTGTTCTCGGTCGGCGCGCTGACCCAGAGTGCCTCCGAGGACCGGGTCCGCAACCTGACGGAGAAGACGTTCCTGGAGCAGAAGCACGACCTGCTCCGGTCCTACATCACGGCCGCTCTCCGCTACGGCTGACCCGTCCGGCCGGCGCCGCTGTGAGAGCTGTGTGCGAGGTGGGGCGGTTGGTGTGGGAGAGGTGTTAGGACGCCGAACGCGGGGCGCGGTGACGTCTACTTTCGAGGTGTGAACACAACCTCGATGGATGAACCCGTTCCGTTATTCGTGCCTACCCGGATGGCCGGCGCCTGGGATGTCGTGGCGCTGCAGATCGGGCGGAGGCCCGATGGGCTCCGGGTAGGCATAGCGTTCAGCAGCCTGGAACTACTGCGTGCGGCCTCAGGCCCGCGGCAGGACTGGGTGCGGATGCACGAGGACAGTCTTCGCGAGACGCTGGCCGAGCTCGGCGTCACCGTGATCCAGTTCGACCCCGTACTGGTCGGCGCCGATGTCGGAGCGTCTGCTCCCGAGTTGGTGGGTTCCCATGGCCGTAGAGCAGCATAGGCACCACCCGCCCAAACGGCGGACCGAACGCCTCGACCCCGAGTTCGTCGCGATGATCCGGATCGTCCTGGTCACCGGCGCCCTCGCAATCCTCCTCTGGGCCCTGAACCACCTGCTCTAGGCGGACTGCCAGGCAGGTGGCTCAGCCGCCCGGGGAGGTGGCTTAGCCTCCGGGGAGGTGGCTTAGCCTCCGGGGAGGTGGAAGCCGGAGGCGATGTTGAGGGTAGTGGAGACGGTCAGGTACATCAGCCAGACGCCGACGACGATGTGGATCAGGCCGAGGGCCTTCTCGCCTGGGTTGGACAGTTCCTGCCCGTCGGTGGTTGTCGTCACGCCGATCTTGAAGCTGGCGAAGAACTCGGCGACGTACACCGCGGCCAGTCCGGTGAACAGCACGCCCACCGGCCAGGCGTCGGCACGGAAGAAGACCGTTGCCCCGAGCACCGAGATGATGATGAACGGGATCGACATGTAGCCGTTCGGCCGGGCGTCGGAACCCTGGTACCGGTTCCAGCCCATCGCGAACCAGTGGATGCCGTAAGCACTGAACGCGACGGCGGCCATGTACAGGGCTTTGTTGCCGCCGAAGACCTGGAACCAGGTCAGGCCGACGAACAGGTAGATACCGACGAGGAGCTGGCAGAACCCCGGCATCCAGATTCCCCAGACGCCGTTGGCCCGGTCGACCTGCTGACTCCGCCGGGGGAAGCCGAACAACTCCTGTGGACCATAGATGAGATAGCCGGTACCCAACCCGAAGAAGCCGAGGACCACCGGAACAAACGATGACGCCGGGAAGGTCAAGGCGATCTGGGACGTATCCACTGCTTCACCTGCCTGAGTAGACGATCGGGGGAGTGGTCAACGATCCGACTCCCTAGTACTGCCAGCTTCGCGCCCGGGACATCCAGGTGTCGTCACGGCCAGCGCCAGTCCCTTCCTCCGGCCCCCTGGCATCGTTGTCTACCCGCTACCGGTGGACGCGTCCTTCCAGCTAGCGGGGATACCGGGTGAAGGATCCACGGGTTTAGGCTGACGAAACGGATGTGTTGTCCACGGTCGGCTCTGACGGAGGAACCATGGCATCGCCACCTCAGGACAGGCAGAACGCCGAACAGCGGATGTTCGGCGCAGTACCGGGGGAGCCCGCGCTCGGTCGCGGCCCCGCCCCGAAGGGCGGTTACTCCCGCCACGAGTACGACCACCCGGCCGCGGGCTGGGGAGCGGCGCGCAGCGTCGGGAGGGTGCTCGAGCAGGCGGGGCATCCGCTGGCGGGTTTCCGCTCGCTGTTCGTGATGAACCAGGAGGACGGTGGTTTCGACTGTCCGGGCTGCGCCTGGCCGGACGATCCGAGCGGGCTCCACCTCGACATCTGCGAGAACGGGGTCAAGCACGCCACCTGGGAGCTCGCCCGCGCCAAGACCGACCGCGAGTTCTTCGCCGACCACACGGTCGCGGAGCTGGCCGAGTGGAGCGACTACGACCTCGAGGTGGTCGGACGGCTCGCCGAGCCGATGAGCTACAACCCGGCGACCGACAAGTACGAGCCGATCTCCTGGGACGATGCTTTCGCCCTGATCGGCAGCAGTCTGCGCGAACTGGACAGCCCGGATCAGGCCTCGTTCTACACCTCGGGGCGGCTCAGCAACGAGGCGACGTTCCTGTACCAGCTCTGGGTCCGCGAGTTCGGTACGAACAACCTCCCGGACTGCTCGAACATGTGCCACGAGGCGAGTGGCAGGGCCCTGACGGCTGGGATGGGCAGCGGCAAGGGGACAGTCGATCTGCACGACTGGGAGGCCGCGGACGCGATCTGGGTGATGGCCGACAACGCGGGGTCCAACGCGCCGCGGATGCTGACCTGGCTGGCCGATGCCGACCGGCGCGGCGCGCAGCTGGTCCACATCAATCCGCTGATCGAAGCGGCCTCGAGGCGGACGATCGTCCCGCACGAGTTCGCCAACATGGCGACCTTCCACACCACCAGCACCGGCACCATGAACGTGCAGGTGCGGATCGGTGGCGACCTGGCGCTGTTGCGCGGCGTCGCCAAGGTCGTGTTCGAGGCGGCCGAGAAGAATCCGGACGTCCTCGACCGGGAGTTCATCGAGCAGCACACGCACGGCATCGACGAGTACCGCGCACTGGTCGAGGCCAGCAGCTGGGCCGACCTGGTCCGCGATGCCGGCGTGGACGAGTCCGGAATCCGGAGGCTGGCCGACTCGTACCTGGCGTCGGAGCGGGTGATCATCGCCTGGTGCCTCGGCCTCACCCAGCACGAGCACGGCGTCGACACGGTGCGTGAGATCCTCAACCTGCTGCTTCTGCGGGGCAACATCGGTCGCGAGGGCGCGGGACCGTGCCCGGTCCGCGGTCACAGCAACGTCCAGGGCAACCGCACCTGCGGGATCAACCACCGTCCGGACAAGGCCTTCCTGGACAAGCTCGCTGAGGTCTGCGGGATCGACCCGCCGCGCGAGGAGGGACTCGGCACAGTCGGGACGATCCAGGCGATGCAGAGCGGCGACGTCAAGGTGTTCATCGCTCTCGGCGGCAACTTCGCGCTGGCCAGCCCCGATCTCGTGTATACCGCCGAGGCGCTGCGGAGGTGCGAGCTGACCGTGCAGGTGAGCACCAAGCTCAACCGCAGCCACATCGTGCACGGCAAGCAGGCGCTGATCCTGCCTTGCCTCGGCCGCTCCGACAAGGACGTGCAGGCCGGCGGCGAGCAGGGGATCACCGTCGAGGACGCGATGTCGATGGTGCACATCTCCTACGGGATGAAGCAGCCGGGCTCGCCGCAGCTCCGGTCCGAGTGCGCGATTCTGGCCAGCATGGCCCAGGCGACGTTGCCGGACAGCGCAACGCCGTGGCAGGACTATGCCGACGACTACGACCGCATCCGCGACACGATGGCGCAAGTGCTGCCCGGGTTCGAAGACTTCAACGAGCGCGCCCGGCACCCGCATGGCTTCCGCATCCATCAGCCCGCCCGGGAGCGGGTCTTCCAGACTCCGTCCGGACGCGTCGAGTTTTCAGCGGCGCCGCTTCCGGACGACATCGATCCGGGCAAGGACCGGTTGACGCTGGCGACGATCCGCTCGCACGACCAGTTCAACACCACCATCTACTCCAACAACGACCGCTACCGCGGGCTGAAGGGCCTGCGCACCGTCGTCTTCATGAACGAGAACGACATGCGCGACCGCGGCCTCGGGGAGTTCGACCTCGTCGATGTCACCAGCTTCTCGAAGGACGGGTCGACGCGGAAGGTCTACGGCTACCGGGCCGTCCGCTATGAGATCCCGCCAGGCTGCGCGGCCGGCTACATGCCGGAGCTGAACGTCCTCTGCGGGATCGCCGACTTCAGTACACAAAGCGAACAGCCGGTGACCAAGCACCTCGTCGTGGAGGTGACGCCGAGCCAGGTGAGCGAACCGGGCTGACCGAGGGCTGGTTTGGCTGGGCGAGATTGGGTACAACTTGTCCGTGGCAACGATCGGCGCCCTACGGAGGGGGTGTCGGCGTTCTCAGCTGGAAGGAGTTCCACCCTCATGAGCATGTTCGACAGCGCGAAGGAAAAGCTCGGCGGTCTCGTCGACGATCACGGTGACAAGGTCAGCGAGGGCCTCGACAAGGCGGGCGACTTCGCGGACGAGAAGACCGGCGGCAAGTACGGCGACCAGATCGACCAGGGGGTCGACAAGGCCAAGGACGGGCTCGACGGCCTGGACGGTCAGAACGACGACATCGACGACGGTAACCAGTAGGAGAAACAGCAACGACAACGACGGCCGCAGAGCTCGCTCTGCGGCCGTCGGTCGGATCAGCGGAGGCCGCGGGGGCCTTCGAGGGTGTCGATGTAGAGGCCTTCCTGGTGGGCGGGGCTGGCAGCCTGGGCCGCGCGGGCGGTGGCGTTCTTCTCGTTTTCGAACGCCTGTACGTCGACGCCGGTGTCACGGGCTCCGGCGGCGACAGCCGCATAGGCCTTCGCTGCGTAGGCCCGGGCGGTCGGGTAGTCGTGCCGCTTCAAGGCGCTGTCCGCGACGGCCAGGAACGCGTCCGCCCGGTAGAGGTCGTCGTAGCCGCGAATGGCCTTGCTCGAGGCAAGGACCTTCGCTGCGAGGGCGTTCGCCGCCTCGTTCAGGGCCGCGGCCTGGAACCGGTTCAGGTTGTCCCGGTCGAACTGGCTGAAGTCCCAGTTCAGGTCGATGTAGCTCATCATCGTGTTCGAGTAGTCGCCCAGCCAGACGAAGAAGGTGTCGCCGGACGGACTGAACGCCGTACCGGTGCTGCCGTCGTAACCGTCGTGCGGGTGGGACAGGCCGAGATGGTGGCCGACCTCGTGGATGATCGTGGTGGTGAGTCCGTAGCCGGAGGCAACGACATCGGGGGAGATGAAGTTGAAGACGTAGCTCTGGGTGCCGTCGACGTAGTTGTCGTCGGCGAAACCGAGCGCGGGCACGTCCACTCCGGGACCGACGGAGTAGTTGAAGATCGGGAGTTCGTAGTCGACCTTGCCCTGGTCGTCCTGGGTCCTGGCCAGGTTCTCGCGGTTGTACAGGTAGAGGTTCGCGAACGCCGGGTAGCCGCTGCTCGGGTAGCACGACACGTCGGCCAGCAGGCCTTCGTAGCAAGCTCGGGCCTCGGCGTTGTACGGCAGGTCCTGGTCGTCGTAGCTGAGTTGGTTGCCGGGCACAACTTCAGCCAGCTCGGCCTTGACCAGCGGAGGCTTGATGTACTGGCGGTTCGCGTCGACACCCGGCCAGCCCTCGTAGGTGTTGCTGTCGAGGTTGATCGTCCTGGCCGGCGAACTGGTCGGCAGCTCGGCCGGGTAGATGGGCGAGGAGGTGAACAGTAGTTCGACGGCGACGTACCGGACGAGTTTGGCCAGGTCGCCGGTGAGTGCGCTCGGCGCTCGGTAGCCGCCGGCGGCGTACTCCCAGGCCGGTGGGATGCGGTAGTCGGGCTCGCCATCTCCGTCAAGATCGGCATCGGTGATGTTCCAGCTGCCGGAGGACGCGTCGGGACCGGCGGACAGATCGTGGAACCAGACCCGCCGGGTGCTGCCGAGGCCGGATTCCTCGTCGTTCGCCGTGGTGCCGCCCCAGGCGGTGATCTTGCGGCTGTCCCGCACCGTGCCGAAGTTGTACCCGGTGTCCGGGTCAGGCTCGTTGGTCTTGGTGTAGACGTGGAACTCGAAGTCGGCCCGCCCGCTCCAGTTGATCAGGAACACGGTGTTGCGGCGGGTGTCGATCCCGGACGGCGGGTTCGCGGCAAGCCACTTCTCGACCGAGGGCGCATCGATGTAGTGGTTGTTCTTGACGTCGCGCACGTTGCCGGCCTGCGCGTTGTAGTCGGTCTGGAACGACGTCAGCGGCGCTGCGGTGGACAGCTTCGCGAGCTGCTTGAAGAAGCGGTTCTCGTAGGCGCGATCCGCCGTCTTGACCTTGTAGTCATAGGTGTACTTGATCCCGATCGGCTCTTTGATCTCGTAGGCCAGGCGGCTGATCACGACCGGCTCGTAGGTTCGCGGCAGGGCGTTACGGAACGCGTTCTGGTTCACCGCACCGGGCTGGTAGCCGATGAACACCACGTTGACCGGCACCTTCTCGGTCAACCGTGGCTGGCCGCCGGGGTTCAGGTGCTGGAACCGCGGCGACGGCTTCGGCGCACTGCTGGCGGTGGTCGCGGTCATCAGACCCGCGGCGACCGTGCACAACACCACCCCGATCGCGGTCAGACGAAAAACCTTCACTCTTGGTCTCCTCACTCGCAACACACCCCCGGCCCCAGGAGTTCCGACCAACTATGGCGTTAAATCCCCGTCGATGCAGCCGGTTGGCACCAACCTGCGTCAACTTGTTCAGTCGGCCCGGTCGAAGGCGGTCCGGTGGGTGCGCACCTGGGGAGCGTTGTCCCCAGCCCAGCGGGCAAGGGCCAGCACCGGGGTGAGGAGGCTGCAGCCGAGCTCGGTCAGCTCGTACTCGACCCGGGGTGGGACCTCCGGATAGGACGTCCGGGTGATCAGTCCGTCGCGGTGCAGATGCCGGAGGTTGAGGGTGAGCATCCGCTGCGAGATGCCGCCGGTCGCGTGCTGGATCGCGGTGAATCGCAGCGGACCGTGCCGGAGGCTCGCGACGATGAGCACGCTCCACTTGTCGCCGATCCGGTCCAGCAGCTCGCGGACCAGCTCACCATCGGCGGTCAGGCTGGTACAGATGTCCGGCAGCTGCTCAGGGTCGTCGGTCGCCATCTCGGTTACACCCATGTGCCTTTTGTAAGGCCCTCGATCGTCTCGGATAGTGGGTTACGAACAAAGAGTAACCATCAAGCCCACTCTCAGGAGGAATCCGATGAACCCCGTGCAGTTCGGCGTGTTCGTCAGTCCGCAGTACGCCGACGTCCGGCAACTGCGAGACCACGTGCAGGCCGCGGAGTCGACCGGTTTCGACTATGTGTCGATCCAGGACCACCCGTACTCGCCAGCGTTCCTGGACACGTTCGCGCTGATCGGAACGCTGATCGGCCGGCTGCGGTTCATGCCCAATGTGGCGAACCTGCCCCTGCGGCCTCCCGCCATGCTGGCCAAGACGCCGCCGCACTCGACGCCGGCCGCAAACCCACCGACATCCGCCGTGTCATCCAGCCCGTCGGCAGTGTGACCGACCGCGCCGCGACCATCGAGCGCCCCCGCAGTGGCCCTGGCGGCCGGCCGATCCGCACCACCCCGGACGGGTGGGCCCGCATCATCGCCGAGTTTGTCCACGAGGAGCGGTTCGACACCGTCAACTTCGTCCTCGAGGACGAGAGCGTCGAACAGATCACCCGCTTCGCCCTCGAGGTCATCCCCGCGGCCCGAGCCGCCATCGCGTCGTACTGACGGCATCTGGAACCGCGTCGGGCTTCATTTTTGGCCGAGTTGCGCGCAGTCTGAGAGGGAGTGGTCAGCGGAACAGTGCTTTCAAGGACGGACCGATGGTCGATCTCACGCAGGAGCGGCGCGGCGCGACGGTCGTGCCTGCGCTGGAGCGGACCGGACGCCGGCCGCTGGGCAAGGTGATCGTCCGGATCCTGACGACTACCGACCACAAGGTGATCGGGCACCTCTACCTGATCACGTCGTTCGTGTTCTTCCTGGTCGCGGGGCTGATGGCGCTGCTGATCCGGGCCGAGTTGTTCGAGCCTGGGCTGCAGATCGTCAACGAAGAGGTCTACAACCAGCTCTTCACGATGCACGGCACGATCATGCTGCTGCTGTTCGCGACGCCGCTGTTCGTCGGCTTCGCCAATGTGGTCATGCCGGTGCAGATCGGCGCACCGGACGTCGCGTTCCCGCGGCTGAACATGTTCAGTTACTGGCTGTTCCTGTTCGGCGGCCTGATCACTCTCGGCGGATTCCTGACGCCTGGCGGGGCCGCGGACTTCGGCTGGACCGGCTACACGCCGTTGTCGACCACCACAGGCTCGCCGGGCGTCGGCGGTGACCTGTGGATCATGGGTCTGTACCTGGCCGGTCTGGGCACCATTCTCGGTGCGGTCAACTTCACCACCACGATCATCACCATGCGCGCGCCCGGCATGACCATGTTCCGGATGCCGATCTTCTGCTGGAACACCCTCGTCACGTCGATCCTGGTGCTGATCGCCTTCCCGATCCTGGCCGCGACGCTGCTGATGCTGGAGGCCGACCGCAAGTTGGGGGCACATGTCTTCGACGCGGCCAATGGCGGGCCGTTGCTGTGGCAACACCTGTTCTGGTTCTTCGGGCATCCCGAGGTCTACATCATCGCGCTGCCGTTCTTCGGCATCATCACCGAGATCCTGCCGGTCTTCAGCCGCAAACCGATCTTCGGGTACGTCGGGCTGGTGGGCGCCACGCTGGGCATCGGCGTTCTCTCGATCGCGGTGTGGGCGCACCACATGTTCGTCACCGGAGCGGTGAATCTGCCGTTCTTCTCCTTCATGACGTTCCTGATCGCGGTGCCCACCGGGGTGAAGTTCTTCAACTGGATCGGCACGATGTGGGGTGGATCGATCTCGTTCGACACCCCGATGCTGTGGTCCGTCGGCTTCCTGGTGACGTTCCTCTTCGGCGGTCTGACCGGTGTCATCCTGGCCTCACCGCCGCTGGATTACCAGATATCGGACACGTACTTCGTGGTCGCGCACTTCCACTACGTCGTGTTCGGCACGGTGGTGTTCGCGATGTTCGCGGGCTTCTACTTCTGGTGGCCCAAGATGACCGGCCGGATGCTCGACGAGAAGCTCGGCAAGCTGCACTTCTGGCTGCTGTTCATCGGCTTCCACACGACCTTCCTGGTGCAGCACTGGCTGGGTGTCGAGG
>NZ_DASRXP010000192.1:0-5281 GCF_035687465.1 Kribbella sp. | reverse complement strand
CCTTCCCAGTACACGAACTGGGTCAGCTCTTTCAGCGCGTCGGCGACTTCGTCCCGGTGGTCGTGAAGATCACCCAGCCGGAGGATCTGCCTGAAGGTCAGCGGAGTCTGGGCGACGGCGAGTACGGCCAGCAGCGGCCGGTAGGCGGTTCTCCACACCTGCCTCCACTGTGGTTCCTGTCGCTGGACCGAGTCGCGCACGAGGACGAGGAAGTACCGGTGGATCCCGTCGAGCCCGGCGGGCAGCGCCGACATGTCCGTCACCGCGGCGATCCGCGCGCTGTCCCCGGTTTGCGCGGCTTCGCGCAGCGCTTTGCCCCACAGCACGACGTAGAGGAAACTCCCGCCGGCGCGGGCGGTGACGCGGCGGGCGAGTCCGGGTGGGGCGCGGAACGTCGACGCCACAACGGGTTCGGCGAGCAGTGTGACGGTGTAGGCCAGCAGATCGCCCTGGACCTCCGGCCCCGCCGGGTCGATGACGATCTCGCGGAGCCGGTCGCTCTTCCGCTCCCGGAATTGCTCGAGCTTGTCATCCGGCCGGGAGGTGACCACGATCCGGACGTTCGGCGGGAGTTCCGGGCAATCGGCGAGCCATTCGAGGATGTCGCCGCGGCCGCCGACCGCGCTCCACTGGTAACGGAGTTCGTCCACGGCGTCGATCAGCACCACGACAAGGCTTTCGCTGTCCCGCTCGGCGAGCCGGACCGCAGGTTCCAGCAACGCGAGACTCTGCAGGTTGCCGAGGTTGTTGAGCCGGGCGTCGGCGATCAGCCGGTTGATCTCGAAGGCGACGACGCGCCCTTCGACGTCGTTGATCTGCTGTGTCACCTGGAATGCCGTGTGCTGGAACGGGGTCACCCAGACCTCGCCGACGCGCACGCCGACCACCTCGCCCCCGGCGGCCACGCGGCCCACGTCCTGGGTGACGTCGACGTCGAGGTCCAGGCTCATGATTTCCGGGCGCAGCACGGCCAGCTGGTGCCCGATGCTCAGCAGCAGCGACCACGCGTCGCCGCTCGCGAGCGGGTGATTGCCGGCCCGGCGCAGGAAATACCGCGGTGCCACCGGATGCAGGCGCGCCAGCCACGCGAGGAACGCGCTCTTGCCCGTTCCCGGGCCGCCGGTCAGCAGCAGGAACCGGCATTCGGGGTCACGCAGATGACGCTCGACGCGCTCGGCCAGCCAAGCGCGTTCGAAGAAACCGGCGTCGAGATAACCGGCGATGAGCCGTTCATGGAGCAGCTCGGCCCGGTCGAGACGATCGTGGTCCCCGGCCATCAGCCGATCCGGTCGATGTCGACGCCGATCGCCTGGCCGCCTTCCCGCACCTCTTCGGTCCGCACCGTGCCCTGCACGGTCGCGGAGCCGCCGACGGTCTTCGCGCGCACCGCGGCGACGTACCCGGCAACCTCGAGCGCGTCGACCGAGCCCTGGACGAGCGGGCCCGACTCCGGCCGGTGTTCGCCACGGAACGTGATCCGCTGCCCGTAGACCGCTTCCAGCAGACGCCGTACTTCGTCGGTCGCTTCGAGCAGTTCGCGGTCTTTCGGGTCGATCGGCACGATGTCGTCGACGTAGTCCTGGAGCACGTGCCGGAGCCGTTTCAGCTCGGCTTCCACTTGCGTGGCCACGTCGTCGTCCGCTTTGAGCGGTTCGAGTTCGCCCGCGAGCGCGGTGGTGTCGACAGGTTTCGCCGGTTTCGCGGCGCGCTCACGACGTTGTTTCAGCAGTTCAGTCGCCTGCGAATAAAGAAACTTGATGCCTTCGGTCAGAGCCGTCGCGCCCAGGGCGGAGAGCGTCAGCGGATCGGGCAAGGTTCCTCCAGGAAGCTCGGTACGCGGCCCCCGGCAGCGTGTTTCCCAGGCTACCAATTTCGCGGATCCCCTTGTCCGCTTTGGGGAATCCGCAGGGAAAGAACCTTTCCGGCTATCGGCATAGTGTGGTCCGCATTAACGGATCCGTGTCATCACCGTGCTCGTCCGGTGACTCACCGTTATCGAATCTCCACTGTTTTACAACGTATTGGCAACCTCCTTGACACCCGCTGTGGTCCGTACCACTCTCCTCTCTAACATTGGTCTACACCATTTTTTTGGCAGTCCGGCCGGGTGGCCGGACATCGAAAGGACGGCACGAGTGAAACGCTGGCTCAAGCTGGTGGCGGGCGCCGCCGCTATCACCCTCGCGACCGCGGGCTGCGCCGGCTCCAGTGGCACCGACACCGGTGCCGCCGCGAGTACCGCTCAGTCCGACGGCACGCTCACGGTCTGGCTGATGACCGGCTCCGTGCCGGACGCCACTTCCGCCGCGCTGCACAAGGAGTTCGAGGACGCCCACCCCGGCGTCAAGGTGAAGTACGAAGTCCAGCAGTGGAACGGCATCCAGCAGAAGCTGACCACCGCGCTCGCCGGTGACGACGCGCCGGACGTCATCGAGGTCGGCAACACCCAGACCCCGTTTTTCGCCGCGTCGGGCGTGCTGACGGACCTGACGGCTTCGGTCGGCGACTTCAACGGGCCGCAGTGGCTCGCGGGTCTCAAGGCTTCCGGTCAGTACGACGGCAAGACCTTCGGCGTCCCGTTCTACGCGGCCAACCGTGAGGTGATCTACCGCAAGGACATGTTCGAGCAGGCCGGTATCGCCGCGCCGCCCACCTCGCGTGCGGAGTGGATCGACGCGATCGGCAAGCTGAAGGCCAAGTTCGGCAGCGACCCCGACTTCCAGCCGCTGTACCTGCCCGGCCAGTACTGGTACGCCCTGCTGTCGTTCATCTGGGACGACGGCGGTGACGTCGCCACCGCGAACGGCACCTCGTTCAAGGCCTCGCTTGACAGCCCGGGCTCGAAGGCGGGCATCGAGTTCTACAAGCAGCTCGTGGACGTCTCCGGCACCAAGGCGCCGAAGGACAACGACGAGAGCAACCCGGCGCAGGCCGGTATCTACGGCGGTGGCAAGGCCGCCATGTTCATCGGCGCGCCCTACGAGGTCGCCACCGCGGCCAAGACCGACCCGAGCATCACCGCCAAGACCGGCGCCTTCCCGATCCCGGGCAAGACCGCCGGCTCGACCGCACCGGTGTTCCTCGGTGGCTCCAACCTGGTGATCCCGATCAACAGCAAGGACCAGGCACTGGCCAAGGACTACCTGAAGCTGATGTCCAGCGCCAAGTACCAGACCGAGCTCGCGAAGGCCGGCTACGTGCCGGGCACCTCGACCGACGTCAGCGCGCTCGGCTCGGACCCGCTGGCCAGCGTGATGGCCAAGGCGTCCAAGAACGGCCGCGCCGTGCCGGCCAGCCCCAAGTGGGGTGAGGTCGAGTCCGGCCAGAACCCGCTCAAGGACATGCTCACCGCATACCTGACCGGGAAGAAGACACTGGACCAGGCGACGAGCGACGCCAACGCCCAGCTCGACAAGCTCATCGGTTGATGACGACGATCAAGGATGTGGCGGTGCCGGCGGGGTCCTCCCCACCGGCGCCGCCGCGTGTCAGTCCCCCCTCGCCGCGGACGCTGCGCGCGAGGATCGGCGAACGTACGGTGCCGTACCTGCTGATCCTGCCCGCGCTGATCGCGATCCTGGTGCTGCTGGGCTGGCCTACGCTGCAACTCGTCGGGATCAGCCTGCGCCAGCTCGACCTGCGCGAACTGGTCACCGGTCAGATGGTGTGGATCGGTTTTGACAACTACACCGCCGCGCTGACCGATCCCGAGTTCTGGGAGATCACGATCCGGACGCTGGTGTTCACCGCCGTCATCGTGATCACCACGTTGCTGGTGGCGCTGTTCATCGCGCTGCTCATGCGGCATCTGAACCCGGTCGTCCGGGTTCTGCTGCAAGTCACCCTCGTCCTCGCGTGGGCCACGCCGGTCATCGCGACGACCACGGTCTTCCAATGGATGTTCGACCAGCAGTACGGCATCCTCAACAAAACGCTCGCGCAACTCGGGTTCGAGTCGTTCATCGGGTACTCGTGGTTCTCCACCGGGACTTCCACGCTGACCGTGATCGGGCTGCTGATCCTGTGGCAGGCCGTGCCTTTCGTGGCGTTCACGCTCTACGCGGGCCTGCTCGGCGCGCCGAAGGAACACTACGAAGCCGCCGGTATCGACGGCGCCAGCCCGTGGCAGACGTTCTGGGCGGTCAGCTGGCCGGCGATCCGGCCGATCCTGACCATGGTCACGTTCCTGTCGGTGCTGTGGGACTTCAAGGTCTTCGGTCAGGTCTGGGCGATCCGCCAGGGCGGCCCGGACGGCGAGAGCACGACGTTGCCGATCTACCTGTACCTCAAGGGTGTCGCGGGTAGCCACTTCGGCGCGGCGGCGGCGATCGCCATGCTGATGCTGCTCGTGCTGACCCTCATCACCGCCCGGTACGTGCAGCTGCTCGTGCGCTCGAAGGAGGCCGACATCTCGTGAAGAAATCCTTGTCCCAGCGGGTGAGCCTGTCGGTGGTCGGGGTCATCGCGGCGATCTTCTTCGGCTTCCCGACGTACTGGATGTTCACCACGTCGCTCAAGACGCCAGGAGAGGTCCTTTCGCCGAAGTACGACCTGATCCCGTTCTCGGGGACGATCGACAACTTCACCTCGGCGCTGACCAAGCCCGGCTTCCTGACCTACCTCACCAACAGCCTGATCGTCACGGTCGGCGCGGTGCTGTGCGCGCTGGTCGCCGGGGTGCTCGCCGCCGCGGCGCTCGCGCGGATGCGGTTCCGCGGCCGCAAGGGCTTCCTGCTGCTGGTGCTGGTCGCGCAGCTGGCGCCGGTCGAGGCGCTGTTCATCCCGATGTACCTGCTGATGAAGGACGCCGGGCTGCTCAACACCCTGCCGTCGCTGCTGCTGGTGTACTTCGCCACGACGCTGCCGTTCACCGTCTGGATGCTGTACGGCTTCATCAACGGCATCCCGTACGACCTCGAAGAGGCCGCGATGATCGACGGCTGCAGCCGGGCCGGCGCGTTCCGCCGGGTCACGCTGCCGCTGCTGGCACCGGGCCTGGTCACGACGTCGGTGTTCAGTTTCATCACGGCGTGGAACGAGTTCCTGTTCGCGCTGGTGTTCATGCGCGACCAGTCCAAGCAGACGCTGCCCGTGTGGCTGTCGTCGTTCCGTACGGCGTTCGCGGTGGACTGGGGCGGCGTCATGGCCGCGTCGGTCATCTACGCCATCCCGGCGCTGGTGTTCTTCCTGATCGTGCAACGCAAGCTGGTGTCCGGCATGACTGCCGGTGCGGTGAAGGGATAGCAGTTGTCTTCTCCCGCTGAAGCATCGACTGAACGAC
>NZ_DASRXP010000191.1:0-5819 GCF_035687465.1 Kribbella sp. | reverse complement strand
AGCAGATGCCCGGCCAGGACCAGCCCGACCGTCCAGATCACCCCACCGATCACCTGCCACTGGGTGAACTTCCGGGCGTCGAGGGCTTCCTGGTGGACACCGATCGGGCGATGGCTGCCGCAACCGTCGGGCTGCTGACCGACCCGTCCCTGCTGCGCCGGATCCAGGACCACAACCGGCACACCGATCCGGCCATGACCTGGGACACCGTCGTCGACCGGCACCTGAGCGCCTATGCGCGGATTCTCCCTCAGCCTGCTCTCAGCGAGCAGTCCCTAGCGTCGGTCTCATGGATGTTTCGTCAACTGTGGAGTCTGACCGATGAGCCTGCTCGACCCGCACAGTCTGCTGTCCCAGCTGGGCCCGCTGGCCGTGCTCTTGGTGATGTTCGCCGAGACCGGTCTGCTGATCGGATTCTTCCTGCCGGGTGACTCCTTGCTGTTCACGGCCGGCCTGCTGACCGCATCGACCCTGTCGCTACCGCTCACGCTGGTTTTCGCTCCGCTGGGAGCTGTCGCGGGAGCCGAGGTCGGCTACCTGCTGGGCCGACGCTTCGGACCGGCGCTGATCGAACGCCCCGGCCGCCCGCGGATGACGCTGGCCGCGCAGCGCGCCCGCGAGCATCTCGAGTCGTACGGCGTGGGGCGGGCGGTGGTACTCGCCCGTTTCATCCCGGGCGTGCGCACGGTGATGAACCCGCTGGCCGGCGCCTTGCGGATCGATGCCCGGAAGTTCACCCAGTGGCAGGTGATCGGTGGGGTGATCTGGACGGTCGGGCTGGTCCTGGCCGGGCATCTGCTGGGTTCGCGGATCCCCGGCATCGACCAGTACCTGCTGCCCATCATCGCCGTCATCGTGGTGATCTCGCTGATCCCGGTCGGCCTCGAGATCCTCAGGCAGCGACGCGGATCCAGGCCGACGGCATGAATCCCGACGAACCCACGACGGCGTTGTCGGGCTGGGGCCGGGCGTCCCACCGACGCGGCCTGGTACGCCGGCCGGTGTCCGATGACGACCTGGTCCGGGCCATCCGCTCCGCACCCCAGGTGACGGTCCGTGGCGCCGGCCGCAGTTACGGGGACGCCGCTCTGCCGGACCAGGGGACCGTTCTCGACCTGACCGCGCACAACCAGCTCGTGTCCTTCGACCAGGCCAACGGCGTCATCGTGATCGAGAGCGGGGCTCTCCTGGGCGACGTGGTCGAGCAGACCCTCCCACTCGGCTGGCTGCCACCGGTCCTTCCCGGCACGGAACGGATTACTGTCGGCGGCGCCATCGCGAGTGACGTCCACGGGAAGAACCATCCTGGGGCCGGGTCGTTCGGGCAGCACGTGCTCTGGCTCCTACTCCTCCGCTCCGATGGCACGGTCACCCAACTCTCAGCCGGCCAGGACCCGGACGGCTTCTGGGCGACGATCGGCGGCATGGGCCTGACCGGGATCATCCTGGAGGCCGCGGTCCAGCTGCAGCGGGTGGAGACCGGCTGGGCCACCCGCCGGCGGCATCGCACCCGGTCGCTCGACGAGACGATCGAGGTACTGCGCTCACTCGCGGCCCGGCAGGAGCTGGATCCCGAGCTCCACGCGGTCGGCTGGCTGGACACGCACGCACCAGGTCGCCGGCTTGGCCGGGCAGTCGTGGATGAATGCCGTCCGGCTCGGGCGGCCGACCTACCGCCCGCTGTCCCGCCATTCCCGGAGCGGCGGGGCCGCGGCTCGGCGCAGGGGATGCGTTCGCTGCCCGGACCAGGAGTGGTGTTCGGGGCAACGATCGCGGCGGCATCCTCCGCACGTTGGCATCTGTCTGTGCCTCGGAGCGGCAGTCTGTTGCCATTGACAACGGCCTTGTGTCCGTTGGATCGAGCCGAGTCCTGGCCTGCCGCCTTCGGCCGTGGCGGATTGGTGCAGTACCAGTTCGCAGTACCGGCTGATGGTGAGAAGGTCTTGCTCCAGGCGTTGGCGTACCTCGTGGGCCGGCGGATGCCGCCTGCCTTGACCACGCTGAAGAATCTCGGCTTCGGTACGGCCGGTCCGTTGTCGTTCCCGATCCACGGGTGGACGCTGGCCGTCGATCTGCCCGCTCGCTGGTTGCGCGACGACAGTCCGCTGCAAGCTCTGGACGAGATGGTCGCGGACGCGGGCGGCCGCGTCTACCTCGCCAAGGACGTGGTTGTCGACGCGGAGCTCATCCCGCGGATGTACCCGCGTCTCGACACCTGGCGTCGCACACAGGCCCGGTTGGACCCCGACCGCCGGATGACCTCCGCGCTGGCACAACGGTTGGAGCTGCTGTCATGACAACCGGTACTGCGTTGCTCGTGGGCGGGTCGTCGGAGATCGGCATGGCCGTGTTGGTGGAACTGCTCGGGCCACCGCCGCGTCGCGTAGTACTGGCTGGGCGGCCTAGTGGTGAGTTGTGGCGCAATGCCGAACTGTTGCGTGACGTCGGCTACTACGTCACGACCGCGCAGTACGACGCAACGCTGCAGGCCGAGGAGATCGACGGACTCCTGGCCCATCTGAACGCGGATCATCAGCTGGATCTGGCCGTGGTGGCGGTGGGCTCGATGGACGAGGAATCCTTCACCGACGGGCTTGTCGTCAACGGACTGGCTGTGGCGTTGCTGGTCCGCGCACTCGTCCAGCGCCTCAGCGCGGCAGGCTGTGGAAAGCTCGTGCTGATCTCGTCCGCGGCGGCCGTCCGGCCACGCCAGTCGATCGCCGCGTACTCCCTGGGTAAGCAGTTGGCGGACTCGACCGCGGTACTGCTTGCTCCGCAGGCAGCCAAGGCGGGCGTCCGGGTCCTGGTGGTCCGTCCCGGGTTCGTCGCCACCAGAATGACCGAGGGCCTGCAGAAACCGCCGTTGGCGACCACTCCCGAGAAGGTCGCGTGGCGGGTCGCGCTGGCGTTGCGGGGCCGCCGGACTGTCGTCTGGGCGCCGGCGCCGATGGCTCTCGCGGTGCGCGTACTGCGCCATCTTCCCGCGCGGGTGCTGCCGGCGCAGCTGCGCTGAGATCTCTCCGCTTCCTCTCAGCATCGAATCGTTCTACTGATGGTATGAAGCAGTCAGTTCCCAGACCTGCAAGGAAGATCCGCCGCCGGCGGCGGGCGAAGTGGATCGCGCTCGTGGTCGCCGGGCTGCTAGTAGTACCGGGCATTTCCTACGTCCGCGCGCTGACGTACCCGGGCAACGCGACCTTCGCGGTGCGGTCCGTCGAATGGATCCGTGATCACGGCGGCGGGAAGATGATCGACGCGATCGAGACCTGGAAGTACTCCCACCAGGCACCTCCGGTCACCGGTACACCGCAGGACATCCCGGCCGTCGAGCAAGGCGCACCGGCGTCCGGCCAGGCGGCCGACTTGCCGGTGATCAAGACCTTGCCGGTGATCAAGACCCTGCCGGGCGTCAAGGCGCTCGCTCACGAAGGCTCCTGGAGTCCGGCCCGGCAGGGCACGAACGGCAAATCCCTGCTGTGGACCACCTGGTTCCGGCCCGATCCTGGTCATCTGCCGGTGACAGCGGCGGCCGCCCTGATCCCGCAATCCACGGACAGGCTGCGGTTGATGCCCGGCACCAGAGAACCGGTGGTGGGGCTGGCGTCGAAGGACGGCTACTCGATTCCGAACTCCGCGCGGTCCGGACTCGTTGCCGCATTCAACTCCGGATTCAAGATGAAGGATTCCAACGGCGGGTGGTGGACGACCGACTCGTCCGCGCTGCCGCTGGTCGACGGGCGCGCCTCAGTGGTCATCGACACCTCCGGCACTGCCACGATCGGCAGCTGGAACAAGACCGTCCGAATGTCCCCGAACGTGGTCGCTGTGCGGCAGAACCTCGACATGCTGATCGTCGACGGCAAGATCGTCGACGGTCTGAGCAGCAACTGGCAAGGCCGCTGGGGCAGCAGTCGCAGCCAGTACCAGTACACCTGGCGCTCGGGTCTCGGAACCGACGCCCGAGGTGACCTCGTCTATGTGGCCGGTAGCGGTCTGACCCTGGCGACGCTAGCCGCGGCCATGCACCAGGCCGGGATCGAGCAGGGGATGGAACTGGACATTCACCCGGCCATCGTCAGCTTCAATATCGAGCAGCCGACGGCGGGTGGCGGTATCCACAGCCGCAAGCTGCTGCCGTCGATGAATCCGCCGGCCGATCGCTATCTGGTCGCGGACCAGCGCGACTTCTTCTATGTCGTGGCACGATGACCGACCTCCGCAACCCTCCGGCCGTCGCAAAGCGGATCTCGCAGCGCCAGTCTCTGCTCCGGCTCAGCCGGCCGCAGCAGTGGCACAAGGCAATGATGCTGTTCGCGGCTCCCGCAGCCGCCGGGGTGATCACTCATCCGATGGTGTTGCTGCGAGCAACGATCGCCGCCGTCGCCTTCATCCTCCTGTCGATCGCGATCTACGCGTTCAACGATGTCCGTGACGCGCCTGACGATCGGCGTCACCCGAAGAAGCAGTACCGCCCGGTCGCCGCCGGCTCGGTGACTCCGGTGGTCGCGGTGATCTGGGGCTGTGGAGCCGCTGTCGCCGGACTGACCACAGCTGCCTACCTCGGCGTACCGACGTTCCTGCTGGGTCTCGGGTATCTAGTCGCGCAGCTCTCGTACGTCTACGGACTGAAGCACGTCGCCGTCGTGGATGTGGTCCTCGTCGCTCTGGGCTTCGTACTGCGAGCTGCTGCTGGCGGTACCGCGGTCGGTGTGCCGGTGTCCAACTGGTTCCTGCTCGTCTCGTTGTTCGGTGCACTGTTCCTGGTCGCCGGGAAGCGCCGGGCCGAGCGGGCATCGACGGTCTCCGACGCCCGCAGCCGGCCGGTCCTGGCGGCCTACACGGCAGCCTGGCTGGACCAGCTGATGACCATCGCCCTGATCGGGACCTCGCTGTCGTACGGCCTCTGGGCGTTCCAGTACGTGAGCGACGACGTGGTCCACCAACTGCTCACCCTCTCCTTCGTCCCCTTCCTCACCGCCCTGCTGCGCTACGGCCTCCTGGTCTCCACCGGCCGCGGCGAACTCCCCGAGCACGAACTCTTCCGCGACCGCGTCCTGCTCGTCGCCGGCCTCACCTGGGCCGCCCTCGTCGGAGCCGGTCTCTACCTCACCTAGCCCACGGTCTTCCTTCCCCTCAGTCGGCCCGCGCGAGGACTTAGGTTAGGCTCCCCTTTGTCAGTGGTCCGAGTGAGGAGCCCGGTGTCGTGTCGTTGCGTATCAAGTCCGCCTTCGTAGTACTCGCTCTGGTGCTGGGGCTTGTCGCCTGCGGCAACGACGACACGGACGAGTCCGCCGCGTCGACCGCGAGTGCCGGCTTCCCGGTGACCATCGATCATCTGTTCGGGTCGACCACGATCAAGGCCAAGCCCGAGCGGATCGTGGCGATCGGGGGCGGTGACATGGAGACGGCGATCGCTCTCGGTGTCGTGCCGGTCGCGGGTGCGGACTGGTTCGGCTACACCGAGCTGAGGACGTGGGTGAAGGAGACCCTCGGTGACCGGCCGGCGCCGAAGCTGGTCCAGTCGTTCGAGCCGAACTTCGAGGAGATCGCGGCGCTGAAGCCGGATCTGATCCTGTATGTGAACTCCCGTAACGACAAGAAGCAGTACGACACCTTCAACGGCATCGCGCCGACCATCGCCGCTCCGGCCGGCACCAAGAACACGTACGGCGTGACGTGGCAGGACCAGGTGAAGACGATCGCGAAGGCCACCGGTACGACGGCCGAGGGCGACAAGCTGATCCAGCAGACCGACACCCTGGTGTCCGACACCGCGAAGGCGAACCCGGAGTTCGCCGGCAAGGTCATCACCGCCGGGG
>NZ_DASRXP010000190.1:0-17546 GCF_035687465.1 Kribbella sp. | reverse complement strand
CGGGAATTGCGGGGATGTCGACCCCGCCTTCGGCGGCACCAGCCAAAACAGCGGCGGCGCCCACTCCTGGGTCGACTTCAACTTCGACACCAGCGGCGACTGACCGCCCGCAGCCACACCGGCAGGCCGATCGCCTGCCGGGCCCATGCGGGTCCGGGCTCGTGCTCACGGCGTGCGTTGGAGCTCGGTCCGGGCGAGGTCGCCGTGCCGTGACAGGCTCAGAGCGCCGGCTACCGCGAGGATAAAACCCAGGGTCGCGATCCATCCCCAGCCGGGTCTGGGTCTGTCGCCAAGCATGAGGAGGCCGACCAGCGCAGGTGCGACCGTCTCACCGATCACCAGCGGTGCCGTCGCCTGCGTCACGCTGCCGCGTTGCAGGGCTGTCGAGTAGGTGAGGAGCGCGACCCCGCCTGAGAGGATGAGCGCATAGGTCGACGGATCGGTCAGCAACGTGCCGAGATCGCTGAACAGTGTGTCGAGACGGACCGAGCTGGGCAGCACCCGGGCGGCCACCGCGACCGCGCCGAAGGCAAGACCGGCAAGTGCCCCGAGGGCGGCGGCACCACGATTGCCGCTGATCCGGCCCAGCGGCACTGCCAGTACTCCGAGCGCGACGGCTGCCACCAGCACGCCCCAGCGTCCCGCGTTACTGACCGAGACCGCACGGTCCTCGGCCGCGGACAGACCGACCAGTACCAGTCCGGCGAGGACGATCAGTAGGGCGATCCAGTCGGACCGGCGAAGGTGCATGCGCAGGAAGATCGCGCCGAGAACTGCGGTGATCGCCAGGAAGCTCGCCACGATCGATTGCACAACGAACAGCGGCAAAGATCTCAGCGCTGCAATGGACAGCAGGAAGGCAAAGCAGTCGAGTCCGATTCCCAGCAGGTACGGCCACGAGCGGAACAATCGGACCAGCAACCGTGGGTCGAGGCCCTCCGCGGAGTGAGTACGGCGGACGGCAACAGCCTGCAGTATTGAGGCCACGCCATAGCAGACGGCTGCTGCAAAGGCTCCAAGCAGACCGGCGACCATATGCCGAGGCTACGCTCGTTGGACCGTGCTCGTCCTGGGCGGGAACTCCGCCGCCTCAACCCGGACAACGGGTAGGCAGTCGGCCAGGGCGTATACGTCACCAACGGTCTCCGGTATTGTCGTGAGTTGGGGAGGCGATGCGCGCTGGCGCATTGCTGAGTTTACAGGGTGGGGCCTGGATGAACTCGACGGTGGATACTGCTGCGTTGCCGGTGAAATCACCTGCCCGGATTCGCTCGGTTGCTGTTCTCAAACCGCTCGACGATCGCTGGCCGGACCATTTCGCGGCGGCCATGTTCGTATTCGCCGCGCTGGTGACTGTTGTCGCGGTGGTGCCGCCGTGGAGGAATTACTTCGCGCGTGAGCAGGATGTCGTTTCGATGCTCACGATTCCCGTCGTGCCGAGCCTTGTTTACGCCGCACTTCTGGCGGCCATGGGGGTGGCACTGAGACGCCGGTTGCGCGCCGCGTGGTGGCTCCTGGTGCTGTGGTGGCTGATCTTGCCGGAGCTGGCCAGGATCGCTTCCCTGATCGACGGCGGGTCGTTGGTGCAGCTCGCCGGCCTCGTGGTGATCGCCGGAGTTCTCGTCGTCGCGTGGCGTGCCCGGCCCCAGTTCGCGGCCAGACGCGTGCCGGGCAGCCTGTTGCAAGCGATCGTCTCGTTCCTGGTCGGTGGCGCGGCGGTGCTGCTGGGCGGCGCCGCGCTGGTGCGCCGGTTCGGAGACGCCGGCGACTTCGCGACCGCGGCCCAGTACGTCTTGGACGAGATGCTCACCGACCTCGGCGAGCTGGCACCCGACCAGGCGGTGACGGCACCGCTGTGGGTACGCGGGCTGATCGGAATCGCGGGCGCATCCGTCGTACTGGTGTCGGCGCAACTGTTGTTCCGGGCGCCCAAGCAGAGCCGAACCCTGAACGTCGGGGACGAGGCCAGGATCCGCACGTTGTTGCGCGACCTCGGCGACACCGACTCCCTCGGCTACTTCGCGACCCGCCGGGACAAGTCGATCATCTGGGACTCCGGCGATCCGGCCAGTGCGCGAGCGGGTGTGTCGTACCGCGCGATCGGATCGGTCAGTCTCGCCAGCGGGAATCCGGTCGGCGACGTCGCCCACTGGCCGGTAGCCATCGCGCGGTGGCGCGAGGACGCCAGAGCGAACGGCCTGTCGCTAGCGGTGATGGGTGCGGGCGAGCTGGGCGCGGCTGCGTTCGCGGAGGCCGGTCTGATGGCGTACGAAATCGGCGACGAGGCAATCATCGACCTGCGGACGTTCTCGCTGAACGGGCCTGGTATGAAGCCTGTCAGGCAGTCTGTCTCCCGCCTTCAGCGTCGCGGCTACACCACGGATGTCATTCGGCACGCGAGTCTGAGCGCCGACGAGTTCGCGGCCCTCAGCGTGGCGGCTGCATCGTGGCGGGGTGACGGTGGGGACGAGCGGGGTTTCTCGATGGCGCTCGGCCGCCTGGAGGATCCGCTCGACGGCCAGTGCGTCCTGGTCCGTGCGTACGACGGCGACGGGGAGCTGCGCGGATTCCTCAGCTTCGTTCCGTGGGGCCGGACCGGGCTCTCGCTCGACCTGATGCGGCGCGACCCGGCCGCTGACAACGGCGTCGTGGAGCTGATGGTCTCAGCGCTGGCCGAGTCGGCGGCCGCCGTCGGCATCGGCCGGCTCTCGCTCAACTTCGCGATGTTCCGCGAGGCCTTCGAGCGGGGAGCGGAGATCGGAGCCGGGCCGGTTGCCCGGTTGTGGCGTCAGGCGCTCCTGGTGGCGGGCCGCAACTGGCAGCTCGAATCGCTGTACCGCTCGAACGCGAAGTATCTCCCGGTCTGGCAGCCGCGGTTCATGTGCTTCGAATACACCTCGGACCTTCCACGGGTGGGGACGGCCGCGGGCAGCGCGGAGGGGTTCCTCACGCGTCCTCGCCTGACGATGCTCCAGCGCAAGTCCGATCGGACCGCCGAGACCGCGCTGGACACCGCCGGCATCGGCCACGCCGCAGCGGTCGCCGCCCTGATACCCGAGGCGCCGGATCCGGTGGCCGAGGCGATGTCGCTCGAGGGACTGCCGGAACAGGTGCGGGTACGCCGGGCGAAGCTCGAGCGGATCCGGGCCGGCGGCGTCGATCCCTACCCGGCGACGTATCCGCGCACGCACACGATGGCCACGGTTCACGCCGACGCCGGAGTGCTTCCGCCGGAAGCCTCAACGGGTCGCCGGGTATCGGTGGCGGGGCGAGTCATCCTCAAACGCGACCACGGCCGGTTGGGCTTCGCCAAGCTGCGCGACGGAAGCGGTGACCTCCAGATCATGGTCGACCTGGCCGCCGTCGGCCGGGAGGCCCACGACTTCTGGCGTCGCGAGATCGACCTGGGTGACCATGTGGGCGTCACCGGCGAGGTGATCACGACCCGGCGGGGCGAGCTCTCGGTACGAGCCGAGTCGCTGCAGCTGACGAGCAAAGCGATCCGGCCACTGCCGGACAAGTTCAAGGGAATGGTCGATCCGGAGGCACGGATCCGGGCTCGCTATGTCGACTTGATCGTTCGCCCGGCCGCTCGCGATATCGCGTACACACGGGCGACCGTCGTACGGAGCGTGCGCGACTCTCTGCATGCGCGCGGGTTCACCGAGGTGGAGACACCCGTCCTGCAGCTGATCCACGGTGGCGCGAACGCACGTCCGTTCGAGACCCACATCAACGCCTACGACCTCGACCTGTATCTGCGGATCGCAACCGAACTGCACCTGAAGCGGCTGCTGGTCGGCGGTATGGAGAAGGTCTTCGAGCTCGGCAGGCAGTTCCGCAACGAGGGCGTGGACTTCAAGCACAATCCGGAATTCACGTCGCTGGAGGTCTACGAGACGTACGGCGACTACGACACGATGCGGATCCTGACCCAGGACATCATCCAGGAGGCCGCGACCGCCGTGTACGGCTCGCCGATCGCGCGCCGTACCGACGGTGGTGGGAAGACGGTCGAGTACGACCTGTCCGGGACCTGGCCGGTCAAGAGCATCTGCGAAGCGTTGTCGGATGCGCTGGGCGAGGAAATCACCGCGGACACGCCGATCGAGACGCTCCGCGGACACGCGGCGAAAGTCGGGCTGGAGCACGACGCGGACGCCTCCTGGGGGTTCCTGCTCGAGAAGATCTACGAGGAGCTGTGCGAGCGCACCACGACGACGCCGGTCTTCTACACGGACTTCCCGAAGGAGAACGCGCCGCTCACCCGGCCACACAGGTCGGACCCGCGACTCGCGGAGAAGTGGGATCTGGTGATCTTCGCGGCGGAGCAGGGCACCGCGTACTCAGAGCTGATCGATCCGGTGGACCAGCGCGCGCGGCTGGTCGCCCAGTCCGCGCTGGCCGCCGCGGGCGATCCGGAAGCCATGCAGGTCGACGAGGACTTTCTCGAGGCACTGGAGTACGGCATGCCGCCGACGGGCGGGATGGGGATGGGCATCGACCGGCTGGTCATGAACCTGACCGGGCTCTCGATCCGCGACACCATCTTGTTCCCACTCGTCCGGCCCGGCGGTTAGAGCGTGAGGCTGTTGTGACCACCCGCCAGGCAAGCGCAGTCCAGAAGGTCTCGGTCCTCACCCTGACCGGCATGGTCGTCGGCTCGATGGTCGGTGGTGGGGTCTTCACACTGCCCCAGGAGTTCGGCGCGGCGACCGGCGTGCTCGGTGCCGTCATCGCGTGGCTCGTCGCCGGCACAGGCATGCTCATGCTGGGCCTCGTCTTCCAGTCGCTGGCCGTCCGTCGACCGGACCTGGACAGCGGCGTGTACATCTACGCCAAGACCGGGTTCGGGGCTTATGCGGGGTTCAACGCGGCCTTCGGCTACTGGGCCAGCAACGTGGCGGGCAACGTCTTCTTCATGGTCTTCACGATGACCACCCTCGGCGCGTTCTTCCCGGGCCTGGGCCAAGGCAACACACTGCTCGCCGTCGTCCTGGCGTCGGCGGGCGTCTGGCTGTTCCACGTCCTGATCGCGCGCGGTGTGCGGCAGGCGACCGTCGTCAACCGGATCGTCACCATCGCGAAGCTGGTACCGATCCTGACGTTCGTCGTCATCGCGGCGATCGGGTTCGAGGCGGGCACGTTCGCGGACAACTTCTGGGGCAGTGACGCACGGTCGTTCCGCTCGGTGTTCGAGCAGGTCAAACAGACAATGCTGGTCACCACGTTCGTCTTCCTCGGGATCGAGGGGGCGAGCGTGTACTCGCGCTTCGCCCGCCGGCGCGCGGACGTCGGCCGGGCCACGATCCTCGGATTCCTCAGTGTGCTGGCGTTGTTCGCGTCGGTGACGCTGGTCTCGTACGGCGTACTGCCCCAGGCCGACCTCGCGAACGCCAAGCAACCGTCGATGGGCAGCGTGCTCGAATCCGTCGTCGGACACTGGGGATCAACGTTCGTCAGCATCGGCGTGATCATCTCGGTCCAGGGCGCGTACCTGGCCTGGACACTGATCAACGCAGAGGTGCTCTACATGCCGGCGCGCGGCGACGTGATGCCGAGGTTCCTGACCCGTGACAACGCGCACGCGACCCCGATCGCCGCCCTGCTCACCACGACCATCGCCGTCCAGCTCGTCCTGATCCTGGTCCTGTTCGTCGACGATGCGCTCGACTTCATGCTCAAGCTCGACACCGCGCTGTCGTTGATCCCGTATCTGCTGGCGGCGGCGTACGCGCTCAAGCTGACGATCACCAGGCAGACGTACACCTCGGCTGGCGAGCCGGAGCGGCGCAGGCAGCGGGCGATCGCATCCGTCGCGGTCGTCTACTCGATCTTCATGCTGTACGCAGCGGGCCCGAAGTACCTTCTGCTGTCCGCCGTCGTTTACGCGCCGGGGACGCTGTTGTACCTGATGGCCCGCCGTGAGCAGGGCCTGCCTGCCTTCAACCGAGCCGAGGCGGCGGCCTGCGCGGTGCTGGTGGTCGCGGCGGTGCTCGGGGTTGTGCTGATCGCGACCGGCTCCCTCAACGTCTGACGGGGTGATTTGCATGGGTTGGTATCGGGAGCTCGTCGACACCGGCCGGGCGCAGGCCGCCTGGGCGCTCTTCGCCTTCCTCGTCACCTTCACCGTCACCCGAGGGGTCACTCGACGCATCCGCGCCAAACAGCCTGCTCCGGAGCCCGAGGATGGTGGCGGTTTGTCCGACGTCTTCATCGGTGGCATCCACATCCACCATCAGGTCTGGGGGATCCTGATGGTGCTGCTCGCCGGACTCCTGCAGTTTCGCTACGCGCCGAACAGTCCGTGGGCCGAGGTGCTCGCGCTGATGTTCGGGGCAGGGGCGGCCCTGACGCTCGACGAGTTCGCGCTGTGGCTGCATCTCGACGACGTCTACTGGGGACCACAGGGACGCAAATCCATCGACGCGATCATGCTGGGCGGGGCGCTGGGTGTCGTGCTCCTGACGCAGACCAGCCCGATCGGGGCCGAGGCCGACGGGGCCGGCAGTGCGCTCGCGCGGTGGACCTACTTCGGCGGAATAGGGTTCCACCTCGTGATGGCGGCCCTGTGCTTCCTCAAGGGAAAGCTGGCCACCGGCCTGATCGGCATCGTGGTACCGGCGGTGGCCCTGGTCGGAGCGGTCAGGCTGGCCAAGCCCGGCTCCACCTGGGCACTGCGCCGGTACGGCGAGCGGAAGCGGGAACGAGCCCGGGGCCGATTCGGCGCGACGTACGACAAGCGCTGGAACCGAGTCCGCGACCTGCTGGGCGGCCGGTTCTCGTGAGCCCGGCGCCGGCCACATGGTTGCCAGCAGCAAGTTCAGCGGCAATTCTGAGTTCGAGGCGTGAGCACCTCGGACACGCCGCTCAGCACGCCGCCTCGCAGCCTCTTTCTCCTCCTTGGGCTCGCGTATCCTGTACCGCGGCATCGCCGTATTCCTACCGGATGTGACCGATGGTGCTCCGTGCCACGGCTCACTTGGCCGCGGCGGCGATGGCTTCACCGACGTCGATGGCGACGGTGCCGTAGTTGCCGAAAGTGTCGATGTAGAACTTGATCCACGGGATCCCGCTGCCAAGCGCGTCCTTCGCTTGATCTGACGCGATGATGGAGTCGAGGTAGGAGAGATTGGAGATGATCGGAGCGATCACGGCCAGCGCCTTCGCTCCATCGTTGGACGCGTTGGCGTAGGAGTACCACGAGCTGAGGATGATGTTGACGGCCGCGGGGATGGTCTGCGCGAGGGGAACGGCCTTGTTGTTGAAGTCGTTTGCCTGGCCATCCGGAAGGACCTTCGCGGCGATGAAGCCGATCATCTCGGCCAGCCAGGGAATGCCGCCGCTGATGAAGATGTAGGGAAGCAGTTCGTAGTCCTGGCCCCACACGTCGCCATTCGTGAAGTCGTGATCAGCCACTGGCGGCGGGGTCTGCGTTCCCGTGTGAGAGGGAGGGACTGGCCACTGCAGGACCGTCAGCGCAATAGGGCAGAAGATGTCGATTACCGTGAATAAGTTCGCCAGGGTCAGATCGAGAGGGCTCGGCTGGTTGCTGTTGTAGGCGATCATCTCGAGCCCGACCTCGACGGTCGCCCAGATGAACTGGGTTACGGCCGAGGCGATGGCTAGTCCGAACCCGGCCCAGTCAGAATTGGGGTTGCCGACCTCGCCGTCCGAACTGGGCCCGCCGAAGGGGAACAGTGGTTGGCCCGCCCCGCCGGCTGCAGCCGCGAACAATGCATGTACGAGGGTCGCCGGGAACGCGATGGTCAGGGCCGTGAGGTGCATGATGCTCGGGGTCGGGTCCACGCCACACAGCCGAAGGATCTCCCCGATCAGGGGAGGGTCGAACTCGGAAGTTAGGAAGGTGTCGAGGTACTCGATGAACGCCTTGAGCAGGTCGAGCAGCGTGTTCGCAAGATCGTCGAGCAGGGCGAGAACGTCGTCAACGACCTTCTCGAAACCGGTGAACAGGTCAGTCATGCTCTGGGCATTGAAGGACGCCGGAGACTGCGCAGCGTCGCTGAAGAGATCCATGATCGTGGTCGCTGCGTCGACAATCGTGTCGATGGCCTGGTCCACGTCAGTCGCCAGATCCGTCATGGGTTGCGCGAAGCTGGAGAGTTCGATGCCGTTGAAGGCGCTGCCGGTCAGCGGCTGGATGTCGGCCATGATCTTCTTCATCAGCCAAGCCGCCGGCGAGTGCGCGAGGAAATGGAAGACGTCCTGAACGCCCTCGAACTGGGAGCCGGAGTCATCCCCACCTGTGCCTGCGGACGGCGTCGGTTGCGCAGTGTGCTGACCGAACAGATCGTCTTCTACCTCGTCCTGCAGAGTCGCCAGTTTCGTGTTCACATCCGTGGTGAGGCCCGCGAAGAAGTTCGCTGTGAAGCTCTCCGCAGCGTTGATCTCTTGGATGAAGCCCTCGACCACCGTGTCCACCCAGCCCTCGATGTACTCGGCGTTATTTGCGGCGTCTCGCAGAGCGCCCATCACCAGAGTCTTCAGCCAGTCCCAGATGTGCTCGATGTCGGTGCCGAGGGAGTGGAAGAATCCGCTGATCGCGTGGTACGCGTCCTCGATCCCTTGGACAACCCAGTTGATGAGGCGGTCGATGCCGTCGCCCAGGTCGATGACTAGGTTGATGGTCCACTTTTCGACGTCGCTGGCCCAGGTCGAGATCATCTTGCCGATGGACATAGCGCCGTGGCGCAGTCCGTGGAACACGGAATCGATGTCGTGCTCGGCCGCGTCCCACCAATGTGTGTCACCACTCTTGTGGGAGTCGTAGGCGGTGGGATCGGTGCTGGTACCGAAGGTCGGTGTGTCCCCGCTCAGGTCCAGCAGAGCGGCTTGGGCAGGCCCGGCCGGGTTGTTGGCTTGGTTGGGGTTGTTGGTGGGCAGCGACATGACGTGATTGATGCCCTGAACGACCTGGCCGGCGGCCCCCGCACCCGCGGTGCCCAGGACGGGCATGAGCGGAGCCGATGCGGTGTAGCGCTGCTCGGAGGAGTTCCACGTCGAGGTCCGCGCACCGACCAGGTCGCCACCGGACAGTTTGGTGCCGCCGGCGCTGGACAGTGAACTGGTTCCGGCCATGTAGGCCTGGGTATCGGTGTTCGGTGTGATGGTCAGCGCTGGGCCGTTGCTGTTGCCGCCGGCATCCAAGGGGACTGCGGTCAACTGGGCCGTGTCCAGCTCGGATGTCGGAATCGCAACGTTGACCTGGCCGGTGGCATCGACGGCGAGAACGACGGGGCTGCCGGGGGCCAGGATGCTCGACGCGTTGTTCTGCCACACGTCGATCGGCAGGTTCGTGGACAGCTGCACCGACCCGTTGGAACCGCCGACGCCGACCCCGTTGGCGTCGAAGAGGCTGATCTGACAGTTCCACGTCGCGAGCTCGATGGTGCTGGCAGCGTGCTGGTGGACGAGGTTCTGGGTCCAGCCGGTGGCGGTCTTGGTCAGCACGTAGAGAACCCCGCCGGGGTCGAGGGCGAACAGGGTGGCTTCGTTCGGGTCGGTCGGCACGCCGAACACTGCTGTGAACCCTACGGCTATGGGGACTGCGATCCCCCAGGTCGGGCCACTGCCGTCGTCGTACTGCGCCGTGGTGGTGAGGGTGTCGTTGGAGTCGAGCAGGTTGACGGTGTACAGGCCGTTGCTCCGCCACACCGTGACGGCGTTGTTGCCCAGGCTGGCCTCGTCGGACAACGTCTGCTGGTTGCCCGACTCGTCGACGAAGTACGTGCCCGCGGAGATGCCGTCGTCCGGGTCGTCCTCCAACTGGAAGGCGAATCCGGGCAGCCCGGTAGTGCTGCCCGGCGATGCCCACGCCCAGATCAGCTCGGTGACTGCCTCCTCGCCGGCGCCGGTGATGAAGGAATTGTCGTCGAACTGTGCGTTGGTCTGCGAGGTGAAGGCCAGTTGTCGGTATGGCGCGAGGTTGGTGCCCGAGTCCAGGATCACCGAGTAGCCGACCGGGTTTGCGTTCCCGGAGGTGTCGAACAGCACGATGTAGTCGGTGACAGTCACCGCGGAGGAGTCGATGATCTGGAGCAACTGGTAGTCGAAGTTCCCGGTGGACCAGCCTTGGACTGCCACCCAGCCCAGCATGTAGGTGGTGCTGCCCTCTGCGACCGAGGCGTAGAAGTACGGCGTGCCGGAGTCGTCGATGCCGGCCTTCAACGCACCGAACGGAGCAGTGCGGTCGATGGTCATATCGGTGTATCCGAGATCGTCATACGTTGCCTGGTAGCCGCTGTCCCACGTCGCGGCGGCGTCCAGTTGGGTCAGCCACGCCGGGTTGGGACTTGTCCCCGGTTCAGCCAGAACCATCAGGTAGGCGGTGGTCGAGTCGGAGGCTACCGCGACGTCGGCGGGCCACGGGACGCTGCTCGTGGTGTCGAGCTGGGTGTAGTTCCAACCCGAGGGGACCGAAAGGTCACGCGCCAGGTGGTTCACCGTTCCCGGGTTGCCGTTGACGCCCTTCACGAACACGATCGCCTCGACCATGTCGTTGTTCTTCGGGTTGACGAACGGGATCAAACGATCCCCGTTCGCTTGGTTGAGCAACACCTCGCTGGTGAAGAAGTAGTCTTCGGTCAACGTGCAGGAGGCGCGCACCGAGAACGGGCCAGGGTTGGGTGTAGGAGCAGCCGCTGCCCGCAACGTGGGCTTGGATGCCTTGATGGGTGCTCCAGCTGCCGCCGGCGAGGCGCCCAAGAGCTGCCCGGCGGACGCTGCGGCCAATGACCCCAGGCCCAGTCCGGCCAGAATGTTGCGCCGACTGAACTCTCGAGAACCGGCCTTGCCGAGGTTTGAAGCACCGGGCGGTCCGGATGGTCGCCCCTTCCCGAAAGGCTCAGTGTTCCCCTCGGGCGGCGGGATCGGACCGCTGGCGTTCATGGTCGTGGGTCCTTTCCGAAGCGGGGAAGGAGGCTAGGACCCGCGGGCCCGGTCATCGTCCGACGGAAGTCAGAGTGGCGAAGGAGTGGTAGCGACCGGAGTGCATCCCGGTCAGCTTGACGTGCGCGGGCAGCTTCACTTGGCGGGCACGAAGAGCGGGATCGGTGCCGCCCGTGCCGTTCTGCCCCCAACCGGAGTGACCCCACGAATAGATCTGGTTCGGAGTCTGCAGATACGAGGTGTCACCACCGGCCAGGACCTGAACCACGCGGCCGCTGAAGCCCGGGACAACCACCTTGACGGGTTGGTCGTGATGATCGGTACTGCCGGTACCCAACTGGCCGAACTTGTTGGACCCCCATGCCAACACGACCCCACGCGTGGTGATCGCAAGCGAGTGGTTGTCACCTACGCTCACTGTGTTCACGCGGCCCCAGGACCGGTGCAGTGCAAGCTTGTGCGGGATCGAGCGCCCGAAGGCGTTGACGCCGTACGTCAACAGTTCGCCGTCTTGCGTCACCACCACGAGGTGTCGTTGGCCCGCATCGACGTCCTTCGCATGCACACCACGGGGAAGCGTCAACCGGACAGGTGCTGTCACCGTGCCCACCCCACCGTGCGTGGCACCCAATCCACTAGCCGGCACAGCCTCGGCGAACGGCGTTGCGTGCCCCCACGCGTACAGCCCGCCCGCGGAGCGGATCGCGAGCGAGCAGGCGCCTCCGGCGGCAATCTGGGTCACTTTCCCGTTGCCGGGAACCTTCACCGACACCGGCCGCGCGGACCGGTCGGCCAGAGTCCCTGAACCCACCTGTCCCAGGTCGTTGCGGCCCCACCCGTACACCAGGCCGCTTTTGCTCAGCGCTACCACGTGGTCATCACCGACCGCAATCGCCACGATGGTCGGGTTGCCCCGAATCCGCACCCGAACCGGCGCGAACCTGGGTTGCGTCGTCCCGTCGCCCAGCTGCCCCCAGCGGTTGCCACCCCAGGTGAACACCTGGCCGGCATGAGTCAGGGCAACCGTGAAGTCCGTACCGCCTTGGACGTCGACCGTGCCCGAGGGCAACCCCACCCGGGTCGGCGACAGCACCTTTGCTGTGTGGCCGGCACCCAGCCCGCCGTAGTTGTTGTACCCCCAGCCGTACGACTTCGTCGTCGGCTGATGCTTGGGTTTCGCTTCGATCGCCACCTGGCGTGCCCCCTCGTATGTGCGCACCCACGCACAATCGGCGAACAACTTCCGCCCCGCTCCCCGTGGCGCGGACAAGTACGAACACACTGTTGCTGCAATACAGCTTCCGGTGGTCCGAGATCGCCTGCGTTTCCCGTTACGCTACATGAATTCTCCGGAGATGCGACCCCTCGCGACAATGCGCAGGGAAAACTTGGTTTTCGTCCGGTTCATTCACGAAACAACCTGGAAACTGCTGCACTCGACCGTCGACATCAAACGTTTCCATCAATAACTGGTCGCCTTCACTTATTCTCAGCACGCATGCTACGAATGACGTCGATGGGTCGCCCGGAAACGGGCGGCCCATCGACGCATTTCTAGGCGACTCGGACGGCTAGTCTGGGCTCGTGTAGTGGATCTTGACCGTCATCGGCGGGTTCAACAGCAACGACGGCGTCGGGATAACTTGGCCGCCGGCCGAGAGTTCTGAGCTGATGCGGTCTTCCTTTTCTGGTTGCACAGGAGCATGATCCGTCACACCGATTCTTTCCGGACCAGCGTGAAGTGCGCGGTACTCGCTGTTGATGGTCGCCAGGGGAGCGCGGCGTCGGCTTGAAGTCGGCGCGGTTCCCATCTGTCGATCGGTTGCGGCGAGGCATTGATGCCCGGGACGCTGCAAACCTCTAGGCGCGACGAAACCGATCGTCTGGGCCTTGTGGCGCGGTTCGAGACCGCAAATCGGCCGACCGGGGGAGGCTCTTGTGGGTTGGTGTCGGGTTCCGGATCGATTGATCCGGCGGCTGTTGGTTACGGCCTTGGCTATGTGACAGGAATCAGGTCATCAATCTCATCGGCTCTCCACTCAGCTCGGGCCGCCACACGCAGGCGGTCCTGATCGTCGGCGCAGGTCCGGTCGGTCTGGTCGCGGCCTGCGAACTGGCACGTCAAGGCGTCACCGCCCGGGTGATTGACGCGCTGCCGCAGCCCACCACGCAATACCGAGCCGTCGGCGTTCAGCCGCGGTCACAGGAGATGCTGGCGGCGCTCGGCGCTTTGGGCCGCATCCAGGACCTGGCGCTACCTCAGGTGGCGATCGAGATCGACGCGCCACGGGCCGACGGCTTCGAGAGGTTGGCGCGGATCGAGCTCACCGACCTGCCGAGCCGGTACCCCTCGATCTTGAACCTGCCGCAAACCGACACCGAGGCTGTGCTGCGGCAACGAGCGGGCGAACTCGGCATCGCCATCGAACGCGCCGTCGAGCTCACCGGCCTGACCATGGACGACACCGGTGTCGGCGTAACGCTGTCAACACCGAACGGTTCCGAGGCCACCCGGGTCGACTGGATCATCGGGGCAGACGGGGCTCATAGCACCGTTCGGCGCCTGGTTGGCAGCAAGCTGGTCGGCACCTTCGAAGGAAGCCACTTCATCCTGGCCGACGTCGCCGTCCAGTCCGACTACGCCCGCGACACCACCCGGCTGTTCGCCGCACCCAACGGCCTGACCGTCATGCTGTGCATGCGCGACAACCGCACCCGTCTCATGTTCCAGATCCCCGACCCCGGCGATGGCGCCCCCGCACCCACCCTGGAAGACGTGCAGCTGCTCGCGCACGACCGAATGGGTCCCGGAGTCCGCGTCTACGATCCGGAGTCGATCACCCACTACGGGATCCACCACGCCCAGATTCCGCAGTACCGGGTGAACCGGGCGCTGCTGGCCGGCGACGCGGCGCATATCCACAGCCCCGCCGGCGGGCAGGGAATGAACACCGGCATGCAGGACGCCGCCAACCTCGCCTGGAAGCTGGCCCTGGTCTGCCGCGGCCTGGCCGAGCCGCAACTTCTGGACTCCTATCACACCGAGCGCCACCCGATCGGCGCCGAGGTCGTTCGGCTCACCACCGCGATGGCCACCGGAATGACACTGTCCGGAGCGCTCGCGGGGGGCCGGAACGCCGCCATGAAGGCAATCAGCCACATCAGTCCGCTTCGACATACGCTGGCTCAGACCCTCACCGAGGTCGCCGTCGGCTACCTGAACAGTCCGATCACGGCCGCCGCGGGCAAGCGGCGCCGCCATGCGCCCCAACCAGGGGCGCATGCCACCGATCTGCCGGGACCGACGTCGCCGCATGCTGAGCCGGTGCACATCGACGACCTGCTTCGAACGCCCGGACACGTGCTACTCACCCTCACCGACGAGGCCCATCTGCTGGACGAACTCGGCGAGGTCCTCGGAGCAATCGGCCACGTCGTGCCCATCGTCACCAGAACTGACGAAGCCACGCCAGGTGCCATCGTCGACCCCACCAGCAGTATCGCCGAGCACTACGCCATCGGTCCGAAAGGACTGGCGCTGATCCGCCCAGACGGATACTTCGGCTACCTGTCCACATCAACCGATCCACAAGCCCTGCAGTCGTACCTGACCACTCGGCTGTACGCCCGCACCACCACGTCCAACTGATCCCTAGCCGGGCAGCAAGATCGGCGAAACCGCACTGGTCGAGCTGGCCGTTCACCAAGGCCGCTCCAGGCTCCACGCCGCAGTCGCTCTCACCGCCGACGGTCACTTCGCGGCGAAGGTCGACGATGTCGAGTTCGACCTGGACGCCGATCCACCGGTGGTCGCGGCGCTGGTCTCCGGCCGGCAGCGGCTCCCGGCAGCCCGGATCGCCGAGGTGGCCTCGGCGGTGAAGGTTGTCGCCGCGGAGCTGAATCTCGACTGCTACGACGACTGGGTCGAGCAGCACATCATCGGCAAGATCCCGGAGCCGGCGATGCGGCTGAATGAGCTCCTCGGTCTCCGCGTCATCGATGCCGAAGGCTGACAGCATGCGGGTCTGACCGTCGTGGTCGCGGAAGAGGCCGCGGCATCTCAGGCCTCCGTCGTCAGAAAGTGATGACCGCTCAACGGTTCAGCGGTTGACGAGTGAGGTGAGGCATGGCAGGGCAGGGCGGGATGATGTGACACACAGTGACAATGAGGTGGGGGCACTGACGGATCCTGATGGGCTCCGCAGGTACTGAGAACTTGGTAGCGGAGCAGACCGGCGGATCGCCGACGTCCGCGGGAAAGACTTGCGTAAAGCCTGCGCTGGAAGCACAAAGGCCCAGGAGCAGATTGCGATGTCTGCCTGGGCCTCGATGCTGGTGCGCCGCCAGGGGCCCGAACCCCGAACCCGCTGATTAGCAAGCCGCATTCCGCAGGAGCCCAGCTCACGCGCTATCGCTGCACCAGCACAAAGCGCGCCTGACCGAGAGCTACGCACAAACGGCAGACCCGGCCGCCGCACACCTGCATAGCGTGGCATCGTGACCGATCCTCAACTTCAGCGCGATGTGAGCGACGAACTGGCCTGGGACTCGA
Organism: Kribbella sp.; assembly: GCF_035687465.1. Classification (NCBI taxonomy): domain Bacteria; kingdom Bacillati; phylum Actinomycetota; class Actinomycetes; order Propionibacteriales; family Kribbellaceae; genus Kribbella; species Kribbella sp. The sequence continues at coordinate 2,086 of NZ_DASRXP010000190.1, read as the reverse complement.
AGGTCGGCAGCGAAGGCATCGCGGTCTCGGTGGAGGACGCCGTTGTCGCGCTGCGCGGCACGGTCGGCAGTTTCCGCGAGAAGCGTGAGGCTCAGAAGGCGGCCGAGCGGGTGTGCGGCGTCAGGCTGGTCGACAACCACCTCGAGGTGCGGATCCTCACCAAGCGCGAGGATGCCGACCTGTGCGCGTACGTGCGGCGGGCGCTGCAGCTCGACGTACTCGTGCCGGCCACCGTGGATGTCGCGGTCAAGGCGGGCTGCGTGACCCTGATCGGCACCGTGGAGAAGCAGTGCCAGCGCGACGAGGCCGCCTTCGTCGCCGGCAACGTGCGGGGTGTCACCGACGTACGGAACGACCTGTTGCTGACCAGCCCTGTGCAGCTCACCAGCGATGTGAGGCATGGGATCAGGAAGGCCCTGGAGCGCAATTCGAAACTCGATGCCGACAGCATCGGGGTGCGGATCGTCAACGGCATGGTCATTCTCACCGGAACCGTCGCGTCCTGGGCCGAGCGCGATGCGGCGGTCGCGGCTGCCTGGGCTGCGCCCGGCGTCGTCGATGTCGTCAGCCGTCTCCAACTTTTCTACTACTGAGCAAGACCGGCGAAGGAGGGCGATGGCAGCCGATGATCGAGACGACCGTAGCGACGCCGAGTCCGGCACTCGGGTATCGTCCGCGGCGGTGTTCCGGTGGGCGAGCGTGGCGACTCTCGGGGTGCTGACGGTGGTGCTTGCTGCGTACGGTCTTTACACCGTACGCAGCGTTCTCATGCTGATCGTCCTTGCGTTGTTCCTCGCGGTAAGCCTTGATCCGGCGGTGCAGTGGCTGCTGAGGCGGGGAGTACACCGACCGAGCGCCGTCACCATCGTCTTCCTGGTCGTCGCTTTGATGGTCGTGGGCTTCATGTCGTCGGTCGTGCCTGCGATTGTCGAGCAGACGGGGAATCTCCTCGCCGATCTGCCCGGCTACCTCCGCACGCTGTCCGACGAATCGGAAGTGGTCCGAAGACTCACTGACCGCTACGACCTCACCGACCGGTTGAGCGCCCTGGTAGCCGGGATTCCAGCCAAGCTCGCCGGTGGCGCTGTCGGCTTCGTCCGGGGGTTCATCGGAGCGGCCGCGTCCACCGTCACTGTGCTCGTCTTGACGGTGTACTTCATGGCGGGCCTGCCTCGTATCCGGCAGGGACTGCCCAGGTTGTTTCCCAGCCGCAGCCGGCGGGTCGCGGAGATCACGGATGTCGTGGTCGAAAAGGTTGGCGGATACATGATCGGCAACCTCACTATCTCGCTGATTGCGGGCGCGTCGGCCTTTGTGTGCCTGATGCTGGTGCGGGTTCCGTTTGCCCTGCCGCTGGCGGCCGCGGTCGCGATCGCGGACTTGATCCCCATGATCGGAGCGACGCTTGGCGCGGTGATATGTCTCGTCGTCTCCCTCTTCACCGTGGGCATCTGGCCGAGGACCGTCATAGTGCTGCTCTTCTTCATCCTGTACCAGCAGGCCGAGAACTACTTGATCGCACCGCGTGTGCTGCGCAACACCGTCAACATGTCCTCTGTTGCCGTGTTGCTGGTCGCCCTGCTCGGTGGCAGCCTGTTCGGCCTGGTCGGCGCGATCATGGCGATACCCGTAGCGGCAGCGGTCAAGGTGCTGATCTTCCCCGAAGATCACATCCGCGAACAAGCGGAGCTGACGACCTGCGCACGACCATCGAGTACCAGGCCGGCTGGGGCCTGTCGTGGTACTGACGGCTGAGCCGGCGGTTCCACCGTCGTGGTGGAACCGCCGGCCTTCTCATCGCTAGGCCGCCACCGAGGTGGTCGCCGAAGTCAGCGATCGGTAGATCCGTTCGTAGCCGCGCGCCATCAGGTCCAGATCGAAGTTCTGTTCGACGTGGCGGCGGCACGCGGCCGGATCGAGAGTCTTCGCGTCGACAATCGCTTCCGGCAGCTCGCTCGGGTCGTCAACCACGAAGCCGGTCACGCCGTCGACGACGACCTCCGGGACCGAGCCTCGGCGCAGCGCGACCACCGGGGTGCCGCATGCCATCGCCTCGATCATCACCAGCCCGAACGGCTCCTCCCAC
>NZ_DASRXP010000189.1:0-9422 GCF_035687465.1 Kribbella sp. | reverse complement strand
GGCTGGTATCGAGCGCCGTCGGACCGGGGCATCATTAGCTGTGATGACCGGCACGACGGTGGTCGGTGGGGCGGCGCCCGCTCGGCCTGGACCCGCTCGAGGAACCACCCGGCCAGGACCGCAGCTCGGGCTCGGGCTGGTCGGCTGGTGGTTGCTGGTCCCGATCACGGCCGTCCTCCTGCTCGCGTGGATCGGCGATCCCGGCGGCGAGAGCATCCGCTTCTTCATCACCTGGCTGGTGGCGGTCCTGCTTCCTGGCGTCTTGTTGTGGCGGGCGCTGGCCGGCGGGCGGTCAGTGGCGCAGGACCTCGGGTTCGGCGCGGTGCTCGGGCTCGCCTGGCAGCTGGCGACCTGGGCGATCTGTACCGCGATCGGGCTGCCGCTGCTGCAGTGGATGGCCGTGGGGCTTCTCGTTCTGGCGTTCGCCGTCGTCCCTGCCCTCAGACCACATCTCGGTTTGCGCGGCATGGCGGCGCCGCCGCCTCGGTGGTGGCACGCGCTGCTGGTGACGAGCCTCCTGCTGGCCGTACTACGGACCGTGGTGACCCTCCTCCGCCCGGTACCGCTGCCGCCGGAGGCCGCGGCCCGCAACCCGGACATCTGGTACCAGCTCGGACTCGTGCAGATGCTCACCGAGCACGTCCCGCCGCCCGATCCGTCGATCCTCGGTGAGCCGCTGATCTACCACTGGTTCGCGTCCGCCTCGATGGCGAGCGGGTCGGTGATGTCGGACGTGGCGCCGCCGCAGGTGCTCATGCACCAGTGGCCGATCACGATGGTGATCACTCTCGTCCTGGTCGGGTGGGCGGCAGGCGAGGCGCTCAGTGATCGGAAATGGGTCGGCCCGATCGCCGGAGTACTGGCCGGAGTTCTGCCTGGCGCTCTGCAGCTGGCCGCGAGTCCGACGGTCAACATGGCGGGCGCGCAGTCCGTCCCTTCGCCGACCGGACGATGGCGGCGCTCGTACTGCTCGGACTGGTCGGGCCGACGGCGCTGATCCTGCGGCGAGAAGCCGGGCCGGGTGCGTGGGCCGCGATGGTCCTGCTCCTCGGTCTCGCCGCCGGAACCAAGCCGACACTGCTGCCGATCATGATCGTCGGTTGCTCGTTCGCTGTGGTCATCAGCTGGATAGCGGAGCGGCGTCTGCCTTGGCGCCCGCTGGTTCTGCTGGGTCTGTCCGGGCTCTTCCTGCTGGCGTCCTCCTTCACTCTGATCGGCAGCGCGCGGGGAAGCCGGCTCCAGTTCTTCGCCGCTCTGCGCGCGCAGCCCTACTACCAGGCCGTCACCGGCGACAGGTCCATTCCGGCCACCGGCGGCTGGTTCATCCCGTCCGTAGCCTCCGGTGACGGCAGGATGATCCTGTTCATCGCGACCATGGTCACCTGGTATCTGGTCACCGAAGCGCCGAGACTGCTGTCCCTGCTCGGCCTGTCGATCAAGCCTGTACGCCGGGATCCGGCGTACTGGTGGACCGGCGGATGTGTCGCCGCGGGAGTCGGGATCACGTTGGTGCTCTCGCACACCGGCTATTCGGAGTACTACTTCCTGACTGCCGTTCTCGCGCTCGGCATGGTCGCGGTCGTTGCCGTCGGCGCCGATCTGGCCCGCCGCGGGGACCTGTTGAGCCTGGCGATCACGGCGTCGGCGGGGGTTCTCACCGCGACCGTCTTGTTCCTCTACTGGCCGGTGAATCGCGCGACCAACACGGTGGCCGGAGCTCTGACCGGCCTGCTGCTGCCGTTCGGGATCCTGGCCGCTGTGGGAGCGCTCGTGATCCTGCTGATGAATCGTGCGCGGACGGCGGCCGCCATCGGTCTGCAGGTGATCGTGTTGACGATCGCGGCCGGCCTGCCCGCTCAGCTGGTCTCCTACACGAATGCGATCGAGGCTGCTACGAAGCCGCGACCGGCGCCGAACGAGGGGAGCCGGACCTACCTCACCCGGGACGAACAGGACGCGATGTTGTGGCTCCACGAGCACAAGGCGGCCGGCGATGTGGCCGTCACCAATGTGTTCTGCCTGCCCGCGCGATTTCGGGCGGGGTGTGCCGAGGACGCGTACTGGGTCTCGGGGTTGAGCGGAGTACGGCTGTATCTCGGAGGCTGGGCGTATGCGCCGGCCAACCTGGCCGCGGACCACTACGAGACCAGCTTCCTGACCCGGCCGTCTCCATGGCCGGACCGGTTGCAGGAGAGCCTGGACGCCGTGCAGAAGCCGACACCGCAGTTGCTCGCCCGCCTGAAGAACCAGGTCGGGGTGGACTGGATCGTGGCCGACCTGCCGGCCGGTCCGGTGTCACCTGCGCTCGACAAACTCGCAGTACGGGCCTTCAGCAATGAGGACATGCGGATCTATCAGCTGCGGTAAGTAGGCTAGACCGCATGTCTACCGACGGTGTGGAGGTCGAACGCCCTACGCGGGAACGTGCTGCCATTGGCGAGGACGGCCGGTCGCGTGACCGCAGTCGTCCGGCCGTGCCAGATCCGTTGCCGATGAGCGTGGTCGATGCGCACTGCCATCTGGACATCGCTGACGGCGAGGACGGCAACTGGCTGGGGGCTGCCGAGGCGATCAAGCTCGCGGCGTCCGTCGGGGTGACCCGGATCGTCCAGGTGGGTTGCGACCTGCCTGGCGCGCTGTGGGCGGTGGACGCGGCGGAGCAGTACCCGAACCTGATCGCGGGCGTCGCGCTGCACCCGAACGAGGCGCCCCGGCTCAAGGCTTCGGGGCAACTTCCCGAGGCCTTGGCCGAGATCGAGCGGCTTGCGAAGAGCTCCGACAAGGCGCGAGTGGTCGGCGAGACCGGACTGGACTACTACCGCACCGGCGAGGACGGCCGCGCCGCGCAGCACGAGTCATTCGCCGCGCACATCGACCTGGCGAAGCGGCTGGACAAGACGCTGATGATCCACGACCGCGACGCGCACGACGACATCCTGGCCATCCTGGACCGCGAGGGGGTGCCGGACCGGCTGGTGATGCACTGCTTCTCCGGCGACACCGAGTTCGCCCGCAAGTGCGTCGACCGCGGCGCCTTCCTGAGCTTCGCGGGCGTGATCACCTTCAAGAACGCGCAGTCGCTGCGGAACGCGCTCGCCGTCACCCCGCTGGACCGGGTGCTGGTGGAGACGGATGCGCCTTACCTCACCCCGTCGCCGCACCGCGGTCAGCCGAACGCGTCGTACCTGATCCCGCACACGGTCCGGAAGATGGCCGGGGTGCTGAACATCTCCGTCGCCGAACTCTGCGGAGCCCTGTCGGACAACGCCAATCGTGCCTTCGGCGGCAGTTGGTAGTGGAGTTCAGCGAGGTTGTTCGCCGGCGCCGGATGATCCGGAACTTCGATCCCGAGCGGCCGGTGCCGCCCGAGGTTCGCGAGCGGATCCTGGCCAACGGTCTGCACGCGCCGTCGGCGGGCTTCAGTCAGGGCTGGGCGTTCCTGGTGCTGGAAGGCGCCGACAAGGACCGGTACTGGGACACGGCCGGCGCCGATCCGGACCGGTTGGAGTGGGCCGGGCGGTTGCGAAAGGCGCCGCTGCTGATCCTGCCGTTCGCGCACGAGCAGGCCTATTTCGAGCGGTACGCCGAGGCGGACAAGGGTGGCCGGACGACCTGGACGGCGCCGTACTGGTTCATCGACACCGGGATGGCGTCGTTGCTGATGCTGCTGACCGTGGTCGACGAGGGGCTGGCCGCGTGTTTCATCGGGCTGCCGGTGCCGAGGATCGAGCGCATCAAGGCCGAGTTCGGCGTACCGGACGCGTTCGCGCCGATCGGCGCCATACCGATCGGGTATCGGCTGCCGGACCCGCCTTCCCCCTCGCTGCGCCGCGGCCGCCGGAGCGCGGCGGAGGTGGTGCACCGGGGCCAGTGGGGCCATCACGAACCGTGAGCGGCCCGTTACACCTTTTTGCGACTCGCCGACCAGAGGATTGGCACTTCCGGGACTTCTTCGTTACTGTCTCGTGATGTTGGCCGGGATCGGGGAAGGTTCCGGACAGCACGCCCCTCGGCGTTGACCGTGGTTGCCGGGCCCTGTTATCCCGGAGTTCGCGGTGTTCGCCAGTGCTGTCCTAACCCCGTGCCCGGGTAGCTCTACCTGGGAGCTTTAGTGCGTAAGTCCATCATCGCGGCCGTCGGTGCGACGGCTGTGTTCGCCGTCGTGGGCGGCTCTGTGGCATATGCGAGCAAGAGCAAGACCGTGAGTGTTTCCGTGGACGGGCAGGTGCAGAAGGTTCACACCTTCGGCTCCACCGTGGCGGACGCTCTGAAGGCGGAGAAGATCCAGATCGGCGACCGTGACGTGGTCGCGCCGGCCCTGGATGCCAAGCTGCAGGACGGTCAGGAGATCGCGGTGCAGTACGGCCGCCAGCTGACCGTCAACGCGGATGGCAGCAAGAGAAGTTTCTGGACCACGGCCGACAGCGTGAACGAGGCGCTGTCCGACCTGGGCCTGCGGTACGACGGTGCCTACCTCTCCACCAGCCGGAGCGCCCCGATCGGGCGTGAGGGCCTGGAGCTCGAGGTCCGGACCCCGAAGACCGTGCAGTTCGTCCGGCAGGGCAAGGTCGTGTCGGTGAAGTCGCTGGCGATGACGGTCGGCGAGGCGCTGACCGGAGCCAAGGTGACTCACGACGGCGACGACCGGATCACCCCGGCGGTGGCCACCGCGCTGAAGCCGGGCGTGAACCGGATCACCGTGGTCAAGGTGGACGTGAAGAAGGTCACCAAGACCGAGGCGATCGCCTTTGCCAAGAAGGAGACCAAGTCGGCGGCGTTGCTCGTGGGCGACACCAAGACCACTGCCAAGGGCGCGGCCGGCAAGAAGACGGTCGACTACGTGCTGACCTACCTGGACGGCAAGCTGGTGACCACCAAGATGGCCGCCACCAAGGTGCTGTCGCAGCCGGTCGTCGAGCAGGTCACCGTCGGCACCAAGCCGAAGCCCGTGGAAGAGACCACCGAGGCCGACCCGCCCACCGGCGCCACCGGTGCCTGGGACCGGATCGCGGAGTGCGAATCGGGTGGCAACTGGCAGGCCAACACCGGCAACGGTTACTACGGCGGCCTGCAATTCGGCCACAGCACCTGGGTCGCGTACGGCGGCGATGCCTACGCCAACAACGCGCACCAGGCGAGCAAGGCACAGCAGATCGCGATCGCCGAGAAGGTCCGGGCTGCCCGGGGTGGCTACGGCGACTGGCCTGTCTGTGGCAAGAAGGCCTGACACACTGACCTGTGTGACCAGCGCTGATTCCTCCACTTCCGCCGGACCGAGACTTCTCGGTCCGGCGGAAGTGCGTTCACTGGCCGCCTCGCTCGGGCTCCGCCCGACCAAGCAGCGCGGCCAGAACTTCGTCATCGACCCGAACACAGTGCGCCGGATCGTGCGCGCCGCGGACCTGTCCCCGGCCGGCGAGACCGTGCTCGAGGTCGGCCCAGGGCTCGGCTCGCTCACCTTGGCACTGCTGGCCGAGGGGCATCGGGTCACCGCTGTGGAGATCGACCCGCTCCTCGCCGGGGCGCTGCCGGCCACCATCGCGGAGTACGCGCCTGGACAAGCGGACAAGCTCACTGTGGTCGAAGCCGACGCGATGAACGTCGGGCCGGACCAGCTCGGGTCGCCCGACGCCTGCGTCGCGAACCTCCCGTACAACGTGGCCGTCCCGGTCCTGCTGCACCTGCTCGAGGTGGCGCCGACGCTCCGGCACGGTCTGGTGATGGTCCAGTCCGAGGTTGCGGACCGGCTCGCCGCCCCACCCGGCTCTCGCACGTACGGCATCCCCTCCGCGAAGGCCGCCTGGTACGCCGACATCCGCCGCGCGGGACCGATCGGCCGGAACGTGTTCTGGCCGGCTCCCAACGTCGACTCCGGCCTGGTCGCCTTCAGCCGCCGCGAACCACCCTCGACCACGGTTGACCGGGAAGAGGTCTTCGCCGTGATCGATGCGGCGTTCTCGCAGCGCCGCAAGACCCTCCGGTCAGCGCTGGCCCGCTGGATGCCGGACCGCGATCGGCTCGACGCGGTACTCGGGGCCGCAGGCATCGACCCGACTCTGCGCGGCGAGATGCTCGGCATCAGAGAGTTCACCGCGATAGCCGGGGCGAAGCACTAGCCTGTGCGGGTGCCACCTCAAGCCCAGGTCACCGTCCGGTCGCCGGCCAAGATCAATCTCGGTCTGTCCGTCGGTCCGCCGCGCCCTGACGGCTACCACCCGCTCGCCACGGTCTACCAGGCCGTCGCGCTGTACGACGACGTCACCGCCACCCTGCGCGATGACGACGGGATCACCGTCGAGGTGGTCGGTGACTTCGCCGTCGACGTTCCCACGGACGACTCGAACCTGGCGGTCCGCGCTGCCCGGTTGCTGCAAGCGGAGTACGACGTCGAAGACGGCGTCGACCTGACCATCCGCAAGACCATCCCGGTCGCGGGCGGGATGGCCGGCGGTTCCACCGATGCCGCCGCGACCCTGGTCGCCTGCAATCGGCTGTGGGGCCTGCAGTTGACGCAAACCGAGCTGGAGCACCTGGCCGCGGAACTGGGCAGCGACGTGCCGTTCTGCCTGGTCGGCCACACCGCACTCGGGCGCGGGCGAGGTGAGCAGGTCACCGAGGTGATGTCACGCGGAACCTTCCACTGGGTCTTCGCCATCGCGGACGGCGGTCTGTCCACGCCGGCGGTCTTCACCGAACTGGACCGCCTGCGTCCCCTCCGCCGGGTCGAGGCGCCCGAGGTCAGACCCGAACTCCTCACCGCCCTCCTCTCCGGCCAGCCCGCCGCCCTCGCGGTTGCCCTAAGCAACGACATGCAAGCGGCCGCGCTCTCGTTGCGTCCGGAACTGTCCGCCACCCTCCAGTTCGGCCTGGACCAGGGCGCCCTGGCAGCGATGATCTCCGGCTCCGGCCCCACCTGCCTCTTCCTGGCAGCCGACAGCCGCAGCGCAGTAGACCTAGCCGTAGAACTAGCCGAATCCGGCCTCTGCCGAATGGTCCGCCAAGCCGAAGGTCCAGTCCCGGGCGCCCGCATCCTCCCGGCAACAATCAGCCGCTGAGTCGGTACGTCACGCGGCCCGGACCGCCACCACTCACTAACCTGTCGTTTTTGCCCGGGAGTACGCCTCGCACGCCTGGATGCAGCTGGTAGCTCGAGGTTGGTGAGTGGTGGCGGTCCGGGGCGCGCTGCGGATGGGTGAGAAATGCGGTGCGGCTCTGGGTGCCGCGCTGTTAGCATCGCGGGAGTCCTGTCTGGGTGCCGCGATGTGAAGGAGAAAGAGATGCGCCGGGTGTCGGTCTACGCCATCTCAACTGATCGCATCGACGCACCCGCGAGGACCTTTGAAGACCCTGACGATGGGCATTCTGGCGCATGTTGACGCCGGCAAGACCAGCCTGACCGAGCGCCTGCTGTACTCCGCGGGCGTGATTGACCACGTCGGCAGCGTGGACGACGGTAGTACCCGGACCGACTCGATGGACCTCGAGCGGCGCCGTGGGATCACCATCCGCTCGGCGGTGGTCTGCTTCGAACTCGGTGACCTGACCGTGAACCTGATCGACACCCCGGGCCACTCCGACTTCATCGCCGAGGTGGAGCGAGCGCTGTCCGTGCTCGACGGCGCCGTGCTGGTGATCTCGGCCGTGGAAGGCGTTCAGGTCCAGACCCGGCTGCTGATGCGCACCCTGACCCGGCTACGCATCCCGACTCTCCTTTTTGTGAACAAGATCGACCGGATGGGAGCCCGGTACGACGACCTGCTCGCCGACATCCGGCGGCTCCTCACCCCGACCGCGATCCCGCTGAGCACGGTCACGGATCTCGGCACCCGGGCGGCCCGGACCGAGCTGATTCCCCTGCAGAACAAGGAACTCGGTGAACTACTTGCTGACAGCAACGATGTGTTCCTGGCGGACTACCTCGACGGAGGGATCACCTCAGCGCAGTACGAGAGTGAACTCGTTCGGCAGGTCGGACGGTGCGTGGTGCAGCCCGTGTACTTCGGTTCGGCGTTGACCGGTGAAGGTGTTCCCGAACTGATCGAAGGCATCCGTACCTTGTTGCCTCGCGCAACTGGTGTCACAGGGGACCCGTTGCAGGGAACGGTGTTCAAGGTGGAGCGTGGTCCGGCGGGGGAGAAGATCGCCTCGGCGCGCGTGTTCTCCGGCGAGCTGCACGCCCGCCAGTACGTCGAGCTCCAGCGCGCCGGAACGTCGTACAGTGCGAAGCCGACGTCGCTCCGGCTCTTCGAACGCGGCGGCACGATGCCGGTCGACAGCGCGGAGGCCGGCCGGATCGTCGCGCTCCGCGGGCTGAAGGAGATCCAGATCGGCGACCAGTTGGGGCGGCCGGTGGAGCGTGTCGGGCAGCTGTTCTCGCCGCCGACACTGGAGACCGTAGTCCGGGCGGCGGATCGCACGAAGCTGTTCGTGGCACTGCAGCAACTGGCTGAGCAGGACCCGCTGATCCAGGTTCGCAAGGACGACGAGATCACGGTCAAGCTGTACGGCGAGGTCCAGAAGGAAGTGATCGCCGCGCTGCTGGTGAGCGAGTACGGGCTGTCCGTCACCTTCAGCGAGACCAGGCCGATCCATGTCGAACGCCCGACCGGCACCGGCACCGCGATCCGCGAGATCGGCGACGACAACCCGTGGGCTGCCGGTGTCGGCTTCCGGATCTCACCGGCAGTCGGTATCGACTACCGTCTGGAGGTCGAGCTCGGCGGCCTGCCGCGCGCGTTTCACACTGCCATCGAGGAGACCGCCCGTCGGACCCTGCAGCAAGGTCTGCACGGTTGGGAGGTGGTGGACTGCCGCATCGAGGTCGTCCACACCCATTACAGCGCGCCGGTGACGGTGGCCGCCGACTTCCGCCGCCTGGTCCCGCTGGTCCTACTACAGGCCTTGCAGGACGCCGGTACGACGGTCCACGAACCGGTCAACCACTTCGAACTGGAGCTACCGCCCGACGCGGTCTCACCCGTACTGGCCAAACTCGCGGAAGCCACCGCAACCGTCGAGGACACCGCGGTCGCCCCGGGCCAAGCCCGCCTCACCGGCCTGATCCCAGCCGGCCGGGTCCACACCTTCGAATCCCAACTCCCCGGCCTCACCCACGGCGAAGGCGTCCTCCTCACCTCCTTCCACGGTTTCCACCCGGTCCCCGGCACCCCGCCGTACCGCCAACGCACCGACGGCAACCCCCTCAACCAAAAGGAATACCTCCTCCACCTCAACCAGACGTGAGGTGCCTGGCGGTGGGGGAGTAGCAGGGGTGAAATAGGGTGGAGGGGATATGGCAGCTGCTCCCGCACCTAATTTGGTCAACTTGGAAGCCGTTAGTAAGGGCTTCGGTACCCGCACCCTGTTGGACGGGGTCAGTCTCGGCGTCGGCCGGGGTGAACGCATCGGCGTGGTGGGGCGTA
>NZ_DASRXP010000188.1:0-6407 GCF_035687465.1 Kribbella sp. | reverse complement strand
CGCCCCCCGAGAACAGTTGCCGAGGGCCTCTACCCCCCTCGAGTCCCCAACCGAGTCGGCGCCGGGGTTGGCGCAGGGGATTCGGGAGCAGCTGAGTGAGCAGTTCGAACCGGAGCCCGCGGCCGTTACGGAGTGCACCAGGTGAGCAAGGAACAGGTCGGGTCGGTTGCCGAAGAGGCGGCGAAGCTGTTCGCCGTACTCCAGCAGGCCGCCGCCGAAGCGAAAGCCGGCGACCACCCGACACACACCGAGCAGGAGCCCGCGGGGGATACAGGTGAGGAATCACCTGAGCCTGCGGATGACGAATCGGCCGGCGCGGAGCACGGCGTACGGGATGGGCACGGCGGGGCTGAGTGTCAGTGGTGTCCTGTTTGTCAGTTGATCGCGAAGGTTCGGAATGCCAGTCCGGAGACTGTTGAGCAGTTGTCGACGGCTGCCGCCGGGGTTCTGGGCTCGGTGCGGTCGTTGTTGGAGGCTGCCGCGGAGGCTGCGCGGCAGGCCCGGGCGGACGCCGAGTCGCGGTCCGCGGCGCAGCGGCCTTCGCCAGAGGATGCTGTGCCCGAGGATCCGGAACGCCCAGCCCGGTCGAAGGTGGACCGGATCGACGTGAGTGAGGACCCCGAACCATGGGACTGACCATCGGCATCGACGTCGGCGGTACGAAGATCGCGGCCGGTGTGGTCGGCCTCGACGGCAAGATCGGGGCCCGCGCACACCGCGACACCCCGGCGGAGTCGGTCGACCTGATCGCCAAGGCGATCTGCGACGCGGCAGCTGAACTGATCGCGGACCACGACGTGGAGGCGGTCGGGATCGGCGCCGCCGGTTTCGTCTCCTCGGACCGTTCGACCGTGCTGTTCGCGCCGAACCTCGCCTGGCGGAACGAACCACTCGGCGCCCGCGTCGCCGAAGTACTACAGGTTCCGGTGGTGGTGGAGAACGACGCCAACGCGGCCGCCTGGGGCGAGTTCGCCTTCGGTGCCGCGAAGGACGTCGAGCACATGGTCTGCATCACGGTCGGGACCGGGATCGGTGGCGGCGTCGTGATCGGCGGCGAACTGCTGCGCGGCGCGAACGGGGTCGCGGCCGAGCTCGGGCACATGCGGGTCGTGCCGGGCGGGCACCGGTGTGGTTGTGGCGCGCGCGGGTGCATCGAGCAGTACGCCTCGGGGAGCGCTCTCGTCCGGGAAGGCCGGGCGCAGGCCGACTCGGGTTCGCTGTCGGCGGCGCAGATGCTGAGCGTCTGCGGGATCACCGATTCCGCCGAGCTGACCGGGCCGATGATCACCAAGGCGGCGTCGGACGGTGACCCCTGCGCGGTGGAGCTGCTGGACGACCTCGGCCGGTGGCTGGGGGAGGGGCTGGCGAGCATCGCGACGCTCTTCGACCCCACCACGATCGTCGTCGGCGGCGGGGTGAGCGCGGCCAAGGAACTGCTGCTGAGGTCTGCCCAGGTCGCCTTCGAGAAGAACCTGCCGGCCAAGGCCAACCGGCCGCACCCGAAGTTCGGGCTGGCCGAGCTCGGCAACGACGCCGGCATCATCGGCGCCGCCGACCTGGCCCGTCGCCCCGCCCCCGCCCCGGAGAAACACCGGTGAGCAGCTCACATTGGCCGCAGTTGGCGGAAAGTGGTTGGCTGGGTAGTGCTGCAGGGGGTTCCGGGGGTACGGCTAGGAGGGTCGTGCGATGGCTCTGACGCAGGCACTGACGATCGGGATCGACATCGGTGGCACGAAGGTGGCTGCCGGCGTGGTCGACCCGGAGGGCAACATCCTGGACCGGTTGCGTCGGGACACCCCGACGAAGGACCCGCGGGAGACCGAGGACGCGATCGCGGAGATCGTCCGGGACCTGGAGTCGCGGCACGACGTGATCGCGGTCGGCATCGGCGCGGCCGGGTTCGTCGACGGCACGAGGTCTTCCGTCCTGTTCGCCCCGCATCTCGCCTGGCGGCACGAGCCGCTGCGGGACGCGGTGGAGCGCCGCCTCGGTCTGCCGGTGGTGGTCGAGAACGACGCGAACGCGGCGGCGTGGTCCGAGTGGCGCTTCGGTGGCGGCCAGGGGGAGAGCCACCTGGTCTGCGTCACGCTCGGTACCGGGATCGGCGGCGCGATCCTGAACGACGGCGCTCTGCAGCGTGGCAAGTTCGGGATCGCCGGCGAGTTCGGGCACATGCAGGTGGTGCCCGGCGGGCATCGCTGCGAGTGTGGCAACCGCGGCTGCTGGGAGCAGTACGCCTCCGGGAACGCGCTCACCCGCGAGGCCCGGGAGCTGGCGCTGTCCGGTTCGCCGGTCGCGCACAACCTGCTCCGCGCGGCGGAGGGCGATCCCCGCAAGATCAACGGGCCGATGGTGACCGAGCTCGCGAAGGAAGGCGACCCGGTCGCGGTCGAACTCCTGGAGGACGTCGGCCGCTGGCTCGGGATCGGCCTGGCGAACCTCGCCGCGGCACTCGACCCCGGCACCTTCGTCATCGGTGGCGGCGTGTCCGATGCGGGGGAGTTGCTGCTCGCGCCCGCTCGCGAGGCGTTCAAACGAACCTTGACCGGCCGGGGGTTCCGCCCCGAGGCACGAATCGTTCGCGCAGTACTGGGTCCTGAGGCCGGCATGGTCGGCGCGGCGGATCTGGCTCGCGAGGAGGCGACCTGGTTGCGCCGGGTCCGCGTGAAGACCACGGCGGTGACGGCGAAGACAGCAGCCCGGAGTGGTCGGGTGACCCGGCTCGAACGAGCGGCCCGGAAGTCGGCGAGCCGCCGTACCGGGATGCGGGCGGCGACGCCCGAGACGGACCTGCAACTGAACGAATCGGATCTGCAGCTCAAGCAGCCCGCCGAGCTGCAAGGTGAACCCGACGCATGAGCGCCGGCCCGTCGCTGCGGGTGCTGTCGTACAACGTGCATCGCTGGGGCGACGATCGCGACGCCCTGGCCCGGGTGGTGCGCTCCTGTGCGCCGGACTACGCGCTGATCCAGGAGGCGCCGACCTGGTGGGGGACCAGGCGCAAACGCGAGGCGATGGCGGCCACCTTCGGGCTCCGGTACGTCGCTGCGTCGGCGCGCAACGCGATCCTGGTTGCCGACGGCACCGATCTCGTGGAACCGCTGCACTGGCGGGTGTGGCGTCCATTCGTCCGGCGCCGGCTCCGGCTGATCGCGACCCAGTTGCCAGGTGGTGCGGTCGGCGGACGGGTGGTTCTCGGCGGCGTCGAGTTGGCGCTGGTCGTGTGCCACCTCGGCCTGCACATTCGCGGCCGGCAGCACGAACTCGATCAGGTCCTGAAGGGCTGCAAGTCCTTCAACCTGCCCTACCTCCTGGTCGGCGACCTCAACGAAGAACCGGGCGGCCCGGTCTGGGACCGCCTGGCCGCCGAGGGTCTGACCGACCTCGGCGTCGATGCCGGCCCGACGTTCCACTCCGACAACCCGGTCAAGCGCATCGACGGCGCCCACCTCTCACCCGGCCTGACCGGCCGCGTAATCCCCCTCGACTCGATCGAAGGCATCACCCGCGCCGACCTAGCCGCTGGCTCCGACCACCTCCCCATGCTGGTCGAGCTCACCCTTCCAACCGATTAAATCCTTTGTGTGGTGGGGATGCCGCCACCAGGATGGTCGTATGAGCGATGCGAAGCGGCCGGTGGTTTTGGTGACAGGGGTCGGGCGACGGATCGGTATCGGGGCCGGGCTCGCTGAGGGGCTGGCGGCGACGGGTTGGGATGTTGTGAGTCGGTGGACAGCGGGATCCTGGACACCACGATCGAGAGTTTCGACCGGCACTTCGCGGTGAACGCGCGGGCTACCTGGCTGCTGATCAAGGCGTTCGCGGAGCAGTACGACGCGCCGTACGGTGACGGCCGGATCGTCGCGCTGACCAGCGATCACACGGTCGGGAACCTGCCGTACGGCGCCAGCAAGGGCGCGCTGGACCGGATCACCCTCGCCGCGGGGCAGGAGCTGAGCCACCTCGGCATCACGGCGAACGTGATCAACCCGGGCCCCATCGACACCGGCTGGATGGCACCGGAGATGGTGGAGCAGTTCGCCGCCGAGAACCCGCTGAAGCGCGCCGGGCGCCCGGTGGACACCGCGAATCTGGTTGCCTTCCTCTGTTCACCGGAAGGTGGCTGGATCAACAGCCAGCTGCTCACCAGCAACGGCGGCTGGCGCGCCGGCTAGCTCTACTTACTTCTTCTTGCGATTGAGGAAGGCGAGCATGGCTTCCTGGGCGGCGGGGGAGCCGAAGAGGCTTGCGGAGAGTTCGGCGAGGTCGGTGCCGCGGGCATCTATGTCGGCGAGGAGCTCGCGGTTGAGGAGCTTCTTGGTCTCGCGCAGACCTTGCGGCACGCCCTTCAGGAGCGACTTCAGGACGTCGTCCAGCGCGGCCTCGAGGTCCTGCTCGGGGACGGCCCGGGTGACGAGGCCGAGCCGGGCGGCCTCGGTGCCGTCGAACCCGTCGCCGGTCAGGAACGTCAGGGCTGCTGCGCGATCGGTGAGCCGCGGGATCACGGTCAGGGAGATCGTCGCCGCGGCCAGTCCGAGGCGTACCTCGGTCAAGGCGAAGCTCGAGGTGTCGGCGGCGATGCTGAGGTCGGCCGCCGCGACGATGCCGATGCCGCCGGCTCGGACCGGCCCGGCGACGCGGGCGATCACGGGCTTCGGGTTTGCCACGATCGCGCGCTGGACGTCGACCATCCGCTGCGCGCCGACCCCCATGCCGACCGTGGTCGCCTCCGACATGTCCGCCCCCGAGCAGAACACGTCACCCGCCGACCGGACCACGATCACCCGCACTGCGTCGTCCTCCCCAGCCGTGGCGAGGTGGGCAAGCAGTTCACCGGTGAGCTGCTGAGAGAGCGCGTTCTTGTTGTGCGGCGAGTCGAGCGTGATCGTCGCGACGCCTTCGGCCACAGCCAGGTGCACCAGTTCCGTCATGCCCGCCATCTTGCCCTGCCCCGGACAGCCATGCCGTAACCCGCACCACTAGTCCAGATACAGGCAGAACGGGTGCCCGTCCGGATCGAGCATCACCCGGACGTCGTCCTGCGGCTGGAACGACGGCAACTCGGCACCGGCTTCGAGGGCGTGGGCGACCGCCTGGTCGAGATCATCGACCGCGATTGGTAGAACCGGCCGAGCTTCTGTGGGGCCGGCGAGTTGAGCACGACGCCGAACCAGTGAGCTTTCGTTCTCAGTGCCATGAATCCACCATGGACCACAGCACCGACAAGATCACCCCGGCGAGCGGCGTACCGGCTATTTGGCCTCGGCGTACGACGGGGCGAGCTCGCGGGCCAGGTGTTCGATGAACAAGCCGACGTCGGTGACGATGCCGCGGGCCTGGGAGGAGCCCCGGTCCGCGAGCTTCGTCACGGTGGCGGGGTTGATGTCCACGCAGGTCAGCGGGATCGAGGCGGGCAGGATATTGCCGGTGGCAACGGAGTGGAGCATGGTGGCCGCCATCAGGCAGTAGCCGACGCCAGGCAGCTCGGCCCGCATCGCGCGCTGGCCTTCCAGGACGTCGGTGTAGACGTCCGGCAACGGGCCGTCGTCGCGGACCGAGCCGACCAGGACGAAGCTCTTGCCGTTCTTCACCAGGGAGTGCATGATTCCCGAGCTGAGGACCCCGGTAGCGACAGCGTCGGCGATCGAGCCCGCTTTGCGGATCGTGTTGATCGCGCGGATGTGGTGCTCGTGACCGTGCTCGACACCTCGCCCGCGGGCCAGGTCGACGCCGAGCGAGGTGCCGTACAGCGACGACTCGATGTCGTGCGTCGCCAGTGCGTTCCCCGCGAACAGTACGTCGACGAAGCCGGCCTCGACCAGCGCGACCATCGCCGGTGCGGCGCCGGTGTGCACGATGCCGGGACCGCCGACCCAGAGCACCTTCTGGCCGTTCGCCTTCGCCTCGCGCATCCCGTCCGCGACCTGCATGACGAGCACCCGCTGGGGCTTCTCGCTGGAGACGTCCGACTCCATGAAGCCGAACGATTCCTCGGTGTTCGCGATCAGCGGGGGAGTGACCTTGACGCCCTGCGCGCTGGAGATGATCCGCATCCCGGCCCGGACGTCCGACATCGGGATCGTCCGCACGGTCTCACCCTCGACCAGCAGACCGCAGTCCATCTCGGGGTGCTGCACCGTGACCCAGCGGCCGTTCAGCCGCACGCTGGTCGGGAGGTTGGTGGTCGAGTAGAACCCGTCCGGGAACACCCCGTCCTGGGTCACCTCGGAGATCTCCGGCGTGCCGGGATCGACCAGGTTCGCGCCCTTGGTCTGGATCCGCATCAGCAGCCGTTGCAGGGATTCGTCGTCCTCGGCGCCGACCGTCATCCGGACCGTGGACGGGTCCTCCTTGTCGTAACCCAGGACGAACTTGTCCAGCGTGTAGTCGCCGCCGTACCCCCGGAT
>NZ_DASRXP010000187.1:0-4717 GCF_035687465.1 Kribbella sp. | reverse complement strand
TCGCCGCGGGTGAACCGGTGCTGCATCCAGGCGCCCAACCCCTCCAACCGCTGCTCGATCCGCAGCAAGGAACCGGTGATCCCGCCGATCAGCATCGCGCCGAGCACGATCAGTACCGGAGCACTGTCACCCACCGCGGCGCTGAGCACGTCGTCGCCGACTGTCAGTGCCGAAGTGATCGCGATCAGCAGCGTCACCAGGCCGAGCGCGTCGGTGACGAGATCACGGGTCCGCTGGCTGAGCCGGTGGCCGATGAGGACGCCGAGAACGCTCCCGACGAGGACTGCCGCGACGTTCACGACAGTCCCGATCCCGATGAACAAGCCTGGTCTCCGATCGCCGGCTGTGACGGCCGATGTGGCGGTGGTGAGGGCGGCGGGTCACAGCTTTGCTTGTGACCTCCGAGGGCCTACTGTTGCGCGGGGATGAGCGTATCCGCCCGTCCAGTTCACCTCGGGGGTGGATTAAGACCAGGAGGCCGACGTGGCACCAGCCATCGAGGTGCGCGACGTTTCCCCCGAGGATGCTGAAGCCGTCGTGACGCTCTGGCGTGAGATGGCCGTCGGAGCCGGGCCGCAGTCGCGACTGCTGGCCGCGCCGACGCCGCAGGCCGCCGAGGCGACGATCCGCAAGCACGAGAACGATGCGTCGGGCCGGCTGATCGTGGGGGAGATCGAGGGCCGGATCGGTGGCATGGCCTACCTCCGGCGGACACCGGTCAGCCCGCTGCACGACGAGATCACCGTAACGGTCGAGTACCTGCACGTCAGCGACCACGCCCGCCGGCACGGCCTGGGCAAGGCGCTGATCGCCGAGGCCGCCGCCTGGGCCGAGCACGAGAACTGCCCGCACCTGGCCGTCGTCGCTCCCGCCGTCGCCCGCGAGGCCAACAGGTTCCTGGCGCGCCTCGGGCTGGGCCAGGCGGGCGTACTGCGGTTCGCGACCACCCACACCGTACGGCGGCGGCTAGCGGCTGAGCATGCTCCGAACCTGCTGGCCTTGCTCTCCTCGAGGCGCTCGGTGATCGCCCGGAGGGCCCAGCTGCCCCGCTCCCCGCTGGTCGAGGAGCAGTCGTACGGCGACGCGCCATACAGAGAGAGCACCGTCAGGGAGAGCACCGTCGGGGAGAACGGCTATGGGGAGATCAGGCTCCCGGCGGAGCCTGAATCAGCTGGCAAGTGATCCTGGCGGTGCAGACCCGCTTGCCGCGCTCGTCGGTGATGACGACCTCGTACGAAGTGGTCGTCCGGCCGAGGTAGATCGGGGTGGCGACGCCGGTGACGACGCCTTCACGGACGGCCCGGTGGTGGGTGGCGTTGAGGTCCACGCCGACGGCGACCTTGTCGTAGTTCGCGGCGTGCAGCGCGGAGCCGACCGACCCCAGGCTTTCGGCCAGGACGCAGGAGGCGCCGCCGTGCAGCAGCCCGTACGGCTGGGTGTTGCCCTTCACCGGCATCGTCGCGACGATCCGTTCCGGCGTGGCCTCGGTGATCACGATGCCCATCGTGTCCAGCAGCGTGCCCTCCATCCCCAGGTCCGGGGGAAGCTTCGCCGCGGCCTTCTCGTCACTCACAGGAATCTCCCTCGGGGTCACACGATCTGTCGATCGAACACTACGTGAGGCCCTCCGCGTGCGCGTGTCAAAACTGTCGGCGCTACCCACTAGAGTCGGTCTGTGGCTCCTGAAACCAACACTTCGACGATGACCAAGGAACCGGGCGCGGCGGTGGGCGATCCGACCGTCAGGCCGCGGATCCTGCTGCTGGACGGGCACTCGCTGGCCTACCGGGCGTTCTACGCGCTGCCGGTGGAGAACTTCTCCACCACCACCGGGCAGCACACCAACGCGGTGTACGGGTTCACCTCGATGCTCATCAACATGCTCCGCGACGAGCAGCCGACCCACATCTGTGTGGCGTTCGACGTGTCCCGCAAGACGTTCCGCACCGAGCAGTACGCGGAGTACAAGGCGGGCCGGTCCAAGTCGCCGGACGAGTTCAAGGGCCAGGTCTCGCTGGTGAAGGAGGTGCTGGAGGCGCTCCGGATCCCGACCACCGAGATCGACGGCTGGGAGGCGGACGACATCCTCGCCACCCTCGCCACCCAGGCCTCCGACCAGGGCTTCGAGGTGCTGATCAGCAGCGGCGACCGGGACGCGTTCCAGTTGGTGAACGAGAACACCACGGTGCTCTACCCGAAGCGCGGCGTGTCCGAGATCGCCCGGATGGACCCGGCCGCGATCGAGGAGAAGTACGGCGTGACGCCGCAGATGTATCCCGATCTCGCGGCGCTGGTGGGGGAGCACAGCGACAACCTGCCCGGCGTACCGGGCGTCGGCCCGAAGACCGCGGCCAAGTGGCTGAACCAGTTCGGCTCGCTGAACGACCTGATCGACCGGGTGAACGAGATCAAGGGCAAGGCCGGTGAGTCGCTGCGCGAGCACCTGGCCGACGTGATCCGGAACCGGCAGATCAATGAGCTGGTCCGCGACCTGACCCTCGACGTGGTGGTGGACGACCTGGTCCGGCAGCCCTGGGACCGGGAGAAGGTGCACACCCTGTTCGACGGCCTGGAGTTCCGCGTCTTGCGGGAGCGCCTGGTGGCCGAGCACGAGCAGGTGGACGAGACCGTCGACCAGGGGTTCGAGCTGCAGGGTGTCCAGCTGAAGCCGGGCGAGGTGGCTGCCTGGCTGAAGGAGAACGTGAGCGGCGGCGAGCGGGTCGGCGTCGCGGTCCAGGGCAGCTGGGGTCGTGGGACGGGTGAGATCACCGGCCTGGCGCTGGCGAACGTGTCGGGTGCGGCGGCCTGGTTCGACCCGTTGACGCTGACTCCGGACGACGACACCGCCTGGCAGGCGTGGCTCGCGGATCCCCAGCAGCCCAAGGCTTTGCACGACGCGAAGGGCCCGCTGCTCGGCTTCCTCGAGCGCGGCTGGACCTTGGCGGGTCTCACCTCGGACACGCAGCTGAGCGCCTACCTGGTCCGCCCGGACCAGCGGTCGTACGACCTGGCCGACCTGACGGTTCGGTACCTGCGTCGCGAGCTGCGCAACGAGGAAGCCGAGAACGGTCAGCTCAGCTTCGACGACGTCGAGGGCGGTCCCGCCGCGGATGCCACGATGCTGCGTGCCCGGGCGATCGCCGACCTGGCCGACACCCTCGACGCGGAGCTGGAGAAGCAAGCCGGTACTGCGCTGCTGGCCGATGTGGAGCTCCCGCTGATCGACGTGATCGCGGCGATGGAGCGGGACGGGATCGCGGTCGACCGCGCGTACCTGGAGAAGCTCGAGGAGCGGTTCGCGACCGGTGTACGGGAGGCCGCGGCGTCGGCGTACGAGGTGATCGGCAAGGAGATCAACCTCGGGTCGCCGAAGCAGCTGCAGGTGGTGCTGTTCGACGAGTTGCAGATGCCGAAAACCAAGCGGACCAAGACCGGGTACACCACGGACGCGGACTCGCTGCAGGCGCTGTTCGAGAAGACCGAGCACCCGTTCCTGGCGTACCTGCTCGCGCACCGCGACGCGACCCGGCTGCGGCAGACGGTCGAGGGGCTGCTGAAGACGATCAGCCCGAAGGACGCGCGGATCCACACGACGTTCAACCAGACGATCGCGGCGACCGGGCGGCTCAGCTCGACCGACCCGAACCTGCAGAACATCCCGATCCGGACCGAGGAGGGGCGCCGGATCCGCGAGGCGTTCGTCGTCGGGGACGGGTTCGAGGCGCTGATGAGCGCCGACTACAGCCAGATCGAGATGCGGATCATGGCGCACGTGTCCGAGGACGCGGGGCTGATCTCGGCGTTCAACTCGGGCGAGGACTTCCACTCGGTGACGGCCGCGCGGGTCTTCTCGGTCGAGCCGTCCGAGGTGACGCAGGAGATGCGGGCCAAGATCAAGGCGATGAACTACGGCCTGGCGTACGGCCTGTCGGCGTACGGGCTGAGCCAGCAGTTGAAGATCGGCGTGGACGAGGCGAAGGGCTTGATGGACGAGTACTTCGAGCGCTTCGGCGGGGTCCGCGACTACCTGCGCAGCATCGTGCTCGAGGCCGGCAAGAGCGGCTACACCGAGACGATCCTCGGCCGCCGGCGGTACCTGCCGGACCTGACCAGCGACAACCGGCAACGCCGCGAGATGGCGGAACGGATGGCGCTGAACGCCCCGATCCAGGGCTCGGCCGCGGACGTGATCAAGATGGCGATGCTCAAGGTCGACGCGTCCCTGCGCTCCTCGAAGCTGAAGTCCCGGATGCTCCTCCAGGTCCACGACGAACTGGTATTCGAGGTCGCCCCGGGCGAACGCGAGGCCCTGGAGGAGCTGGTCCGCCGTGACATGGGCGCAGCCGTCGAGATGGCCGTCCCCCTGGACGTCTCGGTCGGCGTCGGCCGGACCTGGCACGAAGCCGCCCACTGAGGCACGCACGAGCGCGACCAGCAGGTGCCCGCTCGGGCCGATCCGACGACCCCGCCTCCTTTCGAGCGGTGCCTAAGAGGTCGCGAAGACAGGCGGGGCGTCGGTCAGGGCGTTGCTGATGCAGGTGTGTTCGCGAGGCGACAGAGGTGGGAGAGCGGTCAGGGGATACCACGCGACCTCGAGGGACTCGTCGTCGTTGACGCGCGCCTCGCCTCGCAGGGGGCGGCAGCGGAAGCAGAGGTCGAGGTACTGGACCTGGTCGCCGTTGGGGTAGGACGAGGGCCCCAGCGCCTGGATGCTGAC
>NZ_DASRXP010000186.1:0-11274 GCF_035687465.1 Kribbella sp. | reverse complement strand
CTGGAGCATGCTGATCCCGCAGGCGCTGATGGGTGTTGCCAGTGTGGGGTTCGTCTACGTGGCGGTCCGCCGGTGGTTCTCCGCGAATGCGGCCCTGCTGGCCGGCGCGATCCTGGCGCTGACCCCGGTGGCCGTCCTGATGTTCCGCTTCAACAACCCGGACGCGTTGCTCGTCCTGCTGCTGGTCGCCGGTGCGTGGGCCGTCACCCGGGCGATCGACTCCGACAAGCATGCGGCGCGCTGGATGGCGTTGGCCGGACTGCTCGTCGGCTTCGGCTTCCTCACGAAGATGCTGCAGGCCTTCTTGGTCCTGCCCGCCTTCGGGCTGGCCTACCTGATCGCGGGCAAGCCCCAACTGGGCAAGCGGATCGTGCACAGTGTGGTGGCTCTCGGCGCGATGATCGTCGGCGCCGGCTGGTGGATCGCGATCGTCGAGCTGATGCCGGCCTCGGCGCGGCCCTACATCGGTGGGTCCACCAACAACAGCATCCTCGAGCTGACCCTCGGCTACAACGGTCTTGGCCGGCTGAACGGTGACGAGACCGGCTCCGTCGGCGGTGGTGTCGGCAATCCGGGCTGGGGCGGCGCGGCCGGTCTGCAGCGGCTCTTCACCGAGCAGTTCGCCAGCCAGATCGGCTGGTTGCTACCGGCGGCTCTCCTGTCCACGATCGTCCTGGTCGTCGCCGCCGGAAAGTCCGGCCGTACCAACAAGACCCGGGCGTTCGCGATTCTGTGGGGTGGCTGGCTCGTCGTCACCGGACTGGTGTTCAGCTACATGCAGGGCATCATCCACACCTACTACATGGTCGCGTTGGCTCCCGCGATCGGCGCTCTGGTCGGTGCCGCGATGATGGTGCTCTGGCGTCGCCGGACCGAATGGTTGCCCCGGGCAGCCCTTGCCGGAGGCATCTTCCTGACCGCCGGCTACAGCTTCTCCCTGCTCAACGCGACGCCGACCTGGCAGCCGTGGTTGCGCTGGGTCGTGCTGATCACCGGAATTGTGGGCGCTGGATCGGTGCTGTTGCTGCCTGAGCTCCAGTTGCCTGGCAGGACGGTTCGCCGGGCCGGGATGTTCGCTGCCGTGCTGATCGCGGTGAGCGCGCTCGCCGGGCCCACGGCGTACTCGGTGGAGACGATCTCCGCGGCTCACAGCGGTGCACTGCCGTCGGCCGGCCCGGCCTCGGCAGGTGGCCGGATGGGTGGCTTCGGAGGAGGAGGCGGGGGCGGAGCAGGCGGCCGGACCGGCACGCCTCCTGGCACAGGCACAGCTCCCGGTACTACGAACGGGCAGGGCGGCACCGGGACCACGACTCCGCCGACGCGAGGTGGCGGCGGAGGCGGTGGGTTCCTTGGTGGCGGCGGAACCGCCGGTGTGTCGGCCGACCTCGTCACGCTGCTCCAGCAGGGCGCGAACGGCTACACCTGGGCCGCCGCGGCAGTCACCGCGAACGGCGCTGCGCCGATCGCGCTGGCGGCCGACGTACCGGTGATGGCGATCGGCGGCTTCAACGGGACCGACCCGGCGCCGTCGCTGGCGGAGTTCCAGGATCTTGTTGCCCAAGGCAAGGTTCACTACTTCATCGGTAGCGGTGGCGGCGGCTTCGGTGGCCGCAGCGAGGGAACCTCGAGCGAGATCAGTACCTGGGTGCAGCAGAACTTCCAGGCGCAGACCGTCGGTAGCACCACGGTCTACGACCTGACCAGCGGCAGCTGAACCCTTGTCCCAGAGAACCGGAGAAAAGGAATGACTGAGAACACCAACAACCCACCCGCGGTGCCCCAATGGGTGGCTGGCGGTGCGCCGGGCACACCGGCTGAGCAGCAACGGCAGGCCGAGCAGCAGTGGTTGGCCGCGCGCCAGGGCGACGCAGTACCGGGTGCACCCGCACCGGGAGGTAAGACGAAGTCGTCCGCCGGGAAGCCGAGCGGGCTGATTCTGGCCGGGGCGGGTTCCCTGCTGGCCGTGCTTGCCTTCCTCGGCGGTACTGCGGTCGGCCACGCCTGGGGATCCGGAGGAGCCACACAGCAGACGCAGTTCCCCGGCGGTGGCCGCTTCCCCCAAGGCCAACTCCCCAACGGACAGGTGCCAGGCGGTCAGGTGCCAGGCGGTCAACAGACCCAGCCCGGGCAGCAGACTCAGCCGAGTACGGGCACGCAGAGCCCGGGTGTCCCCGGCCAGGGGTACGGCCGACGCGTCCCCGGACAGGGACCACGTGGCGGCCAGCAATCACCTGGTCAGACCACCACTACCCCAGCCAAGCCGGCCTGACAACCACCTCCGGCCAGAAAGTGTCGGTCCACCTCTCCTAGGGTGGACCGACACGCTTGGGTGTTCACTTATCGGTCCGGCCGGGTAAGGATCGGGTCGTGGAATGGTCGAACATCACCTGGTTCCTGACCGCCCTAGGCGCTGTCGTGGTGCTGCTGACCCGCGTCCGGCTCGGTGGCGAAAGCGCGGGCGAGAGCAACCGCTCGAGTGGTGTGGCGGGGTATTCCGCCGGGCTGCTGCGGGTGCACACCACGGTCGGAGTGCTCACTCTGGTCGCCTGGGTCGCAGCTCTCGTCGTCGGTCGCCAAGAGGTCGCTCTCGGCGCTCTGGCCGGATGGTGGCTGCTGGCAATAGTCGGTTTGTTGCTGCTGGCCCGCTGGTTACCGAGCCATAGTCGGCACGGCGCGGGCAAGGCCGCCGACGCCTGGGGTTCCGGCGCCGGGCTCTCGTTGCTCGGGCACCTCGGCATGTTGATCGGCGTCTGCTACTTCACCTTCGTCACCTTCACCGAACGGCTGTGAGCTAACGCGAGGCCATGCGGGGCAGGAGTGCGAGGCGGAGGGCGCGGAGCAGGGTGCGGGGGCTGCTCAGCGAGTTCGGGTGGTCCAGCATCGTGGTGACCCGGCTGAACTTCTCGTTGACCTGCGCATCCCGTTGCGACGCGGCGACGATCAGCCCGCTGAACCACTTGACCAGCCGATAGCCGCGCGGGAAGGGTCCGTTCACGTGCGGCAGTGCGAGGTCGGCGAACGTCGAGACCTGCCACGCGGCGTCCACAACCACGCGGACCTGCTCGAAGTACTCGCGGGCCGGCTCGTCCAGGGAAGGGTTCGAGCGGAGATAGGAGGACAGACAGGACGCGTGCAGCGTCGCCGAGGTCATGCCCTGGCCGTAGATCGGGTTGAACGACGCGACCGCGTCACCGGCGACGATCAGACCGGCCGGGAACCGCTCGAGCTGGTCGTAGTCGCGCCGTCTGCTGTCGGCCTGGTGATAGGTGATCACGTCGCCGAGCAACTCGCCGTGCTCGGCGATCTGCCCGAAGGCGGGCGGGAAGTCCTGGCGGCAGCGGGTCTGGAATTCCTCGAAGTCGCGGCTCGGTCGGTCGTCGTCGTAGCCCGCGACCAGGACCAGCCAGCGGTCGTCCTCGACGGACAGGACGCCGCCCATCCTGGCGACCTTCCCGCTGCTGGGCTGGGTCTGGGCGATCGAGACGTAGACGTCGCAGACCTTCGGGTCCCGTTTGAACAGAGCGGTCGCGTAGTTGAGCTTGATCGGCATCCGCTTCATCGGTGGCTGAGGCCAGCCGGCCGCGCCCAGCCAGTCGCTGAGCCGACTCGACCGCCCGGTCGCGTCGACGATCAAGTCGGCTGATTCGGTCACCAGTTCCCCGGTGGCGGCACCCGTCGGCTGGTAGCGGACGGCCGTCGCCCGGTCGCCGGTGAAGTCCAGACCGTCGGCCCGTCCATGGATGAGCTTGATGTTGCCGATCGCCAGCGTCCTGCGCCGAACGTGTGATTCCAGGAAGGGCCGGGTGCTCACCAAGGCCTGGCCGATCGACTCCCGCGGCGTGGCCGGCCGCAAGGAGCCGTTCACGAAGCTCTCGACCGCGGTCGGCGGTGGGTCGATCGCACCGGCGGCGACGGACTCCGCGGTGAAGCCCGGGAACCACCGATCGAGCTGAGCCTGACCAGCCGGCAGCAAGGCGTGCACCTGCGTGCCCTGCGGTACGCCGGGGCGCGGCTGCGCGGACTCCTCGGAGTCGTCCCGCTCGATCACGAGCACCTCTTCGGCGTGATCGCTGAGCACCCGGGCCGCCATCAGACCGGCCATGCTCGCGCCGAGGACGATCGCCCGCCGCATCATGATCCTGGAATCCGTCGGGCGTTCCGCAGTACTGATGCGGGCGAAACGACGAGCAGCTGACTCGACCACGGACGACCCCCAGGCGGCTTTAGGAAGACTCCCACTCTAAGTCGTCAGTCGTTCACTCTGCAGTGCTCCGCATGTCGCGCCTCTGCAGGCCGGTCAGGAGTGCGCCGACAGCACGCCGTACTGCGGATTCGTAGGCGGACGGTGACATCGTCGTACCGGCGCCGGCGACCCGGTCGTACATCAGCCCGTCGAGCATTGCCGCGACCGGCCAGGCGGCTTCCTCGGCGTCGGGGATGCCCAGTGCCTCGAGCAAACCGGTCAGGCCGTCTCGCAACTGGCGGCCGCCCTGGACGATCGCCTCCCGGAGTTCGGGCTGACGGCTCGCCTCGAGGGACAACTCGTAGCGCGCGACGAGATCGTCCGTCCGGTTGTGGACGAGGTCGAGGACCATTCCCACCAGCAGTTCCTCGAGCCCGGCGTCCGGGCTGGCTTGAGCGGTGAGGTCGCGGGCGAGCATCCGCCGGACGCAGGCGTCGAGCAGCGCCTTCCGGGTGCGCAGGTAGTACGAGGTCGAGCCCGGTGGCAACCCGGCTTCGGCGTCGACCGCGCGGTGGGTCAGGCCGCGAAGGCCGCGCGTCGCCACGAGATGGATCGCGGCGTCCGCGATGGCGTCGCGGCGATCCTCGCCGAGCGGAACTGTCTTCGTCACAGCGAGAGTCTAGTGGAGCAGCCTCTACAGATGTAGAGTCGATGGGCATGAGGGCGATCGTGGTGGGAGCGGGGATCGGTGGGGTGACGGCGGCCGTCGCGCTGGAGGGGTGCGGATGGCAGGTCCTGGTGCTGGAGCGGTCGGCAGAGCTGGGCGAGGTCGGGGCCGGCATCTCGGTCTGGCCTTCGTCGGTCGCCGCGCTGGAGCAACTCGGGGTGGTCGGCGTCCAGAAAGCCGCTGTGACCGCGGGTCCGGCCGGCCTGCGCCAGCCGAACGGTCGCTGGGTGGTCGAGGCGCCGGACCTCGGCGTAGAGATCCCGGTGATGATCCATCGGGCGCAGTTGCACGAGCTGATCACCGATCGCTTCGGCCCGGGAGTCACCGTACGGACGGGAATCACCGTCACCGGAGTCTCGCAGGACGACAGCGGGGTCACGGTGAGGTCGGCCGATGAGGAGTTCCGTGCTGAGTTGGTGATCGCGGCGGACGGGATCCGCAGTGTTCTGCGCAGCGCGATCCACCCTGCCTCCAAGGGACCTCGGTACTCCGGCTACACGGCGTACCGGGGGATCGCCGACGTGGACCTCAGCGACGGCGGCGGGGAAACCTGGGGCCGGGGGCAACGATTCGGGTTCGCGAAGCTGATCGACGGACGGGTCTACTGGTACGCCACGGCGAACCGCGAGGCGGGTCTGCCACCAGGGCCTGGTGGTCCGCAGGCGGACGTGACGAGGGACTTCGTGGATTGGCATGAGCCGATTCCGCAACTGCTGGCCGGGACACCGCCGGAACAGGTACTGCAGAACGACATCTACGACCTCGAGCTGCCGCTGGTCCCGTTCGGCACCGGCCGGGTGGTCCTGCTCGGCGACGCCGCCCACGCAATGACCCCCAACCTCGGCCGCGGCGCCTGCTCAGCGATCGAAGACGCAGCAGCTCTGGCCCGCCACCTTCGCGGCGACCTCGACCTGTCCACAGCCTTGAGCCGGTACGACGCTGAGCGGCGGCCGGTGACGGCCAGGCTGGTCAAGCAGTCCAGGATGATCGGCCGGCTGGGACAGATCGACAACGGGGTGCTCTGCGTGGTCCGCGACGGGGTACTCGGCGTCGGCGGCAAGGTGGCCGGGTTGCTGGCGAAGCGGCGGCGGGTGGAACAATCCCCGGTGTGAAGACTCCTCCGCAGGCCGTCGAGATCCCCGGTGCCAAGCATCTGCACTCCGGCAAGGTCCGGGACCTGTACGAGCTCGAGTCGGGCGAGCTGCTGATGGTCGCGAGCGACCGGATGAGCGCCTTCGACTGGATCCTGGAGACGCCGATCCCGGACAAGGGCAAGGTGCTCACCGCGATGAGCCTGTGGTGGTTCGAGCGGCTCGGCGTGCCGAACCACATCCTGTCGACCGACGTACCGGCTGAGGTCGCCGGTCGCGCGGTGGTCTGCGAGAAGCTGGAGATGTTCCCGGTCGAGTGCGTCGCCCGGGGCTACCTGAGCGGCTCCGGCCTGCTCGACTACGACGCCACCGGCGAGGTCTGCGGCATCCCGCTGCGGCCAGGCCTGGTGGAGGGATCCCGGCTGGACGTGCCGATCTTCACCCCCGCGACCAAGGCCGACCTCGGCGAGCACGACGAGAACGTCTCGTACGACGCAGTGGTGGCCACGGTCGGCACCGAGACCGCTGAGGCGCTCCGGAACCTCACCCTCGACATCTACACGCAGGCGCACGAGGCCGCCGAGCAGCGGGGGATCATCCTGGCCGACACGAAGTTCGAGTTCGGCGCCCGCGCGGACGGCACGATCGTGCTCGCCGACGAGGTGCTGACGCCCGACTCCAGCCGCTTCTGGCCGGCCGACCAGTGGCAGCCGGGCAAGCAGCAGCCGTCGTACGACAAGCAGATCGTGCGCGACTGGCTCCAGTTCGACTCCGGCTGGGACCGCCACTCCGGCGAAGCCCCGCCGCCCTTGTCCGACGAGGTCATCGCCCGCACCCGCTCGGCGTACATCGACGCCTACGAACGCCTAACCGGCCGCACCTTCACCGCTTGAGTGCTTGCGTCCGAAGGGGCGCGGGGCAGGCCCCTCGGTTCTTCGGACGTAAGCGGGTGTCAGAAGAGGCCGACGCCCAGGGCGAGGGTGATGAAGCGGGCGAGGCGGCCGACCAGGACCGAGAGGCTGAAGGTGACCACGCCCATCCGGCTGGCGCCGGCGATCAGGGCGACGCCGTACAGGGGTGGGATGCCGACCGACGAGCTCAGCAGCGTCACCGGGATACCCCAGCGGCGGTCGCTGAGGGCATCGAGCAGGCGCTTGCTAACCTCGCGGTTCCACTGGATGAAGCGGCCGCGACGGGTCTCGAGGTCGACCGGTTTGGGTTCCTTGTCCTTCTTCGCGGCATAACCCGGCCGGTACCGCACCGCCAGGAACATGGCGATCTTGCCGATTGTCTGGCCGACCGATACGCCGATTGCCGCGACCACCGGATCGAGCGCGCCGGACACGCCGACGCCGAGGACATACGCCTCGGCGTTCAGGATCGGGATGACGGCGGACCCGATCCCGAAGCCCACCGCCAGCGCCAGTTGCCAGACCCACATGCTCTAGAGGCTATGCGGCGATGTCTTCCCGATCAGGGAGGCCAGCACCACTTCAGGGTGAACTCAGCACTACCCCTCAGGTGGACCGCAGGTTCTCCGCGGCCGCCGCCTCGTGCACATGACCGCGCAGCAGGAGCGCCGCGAGACCCGCGATCAGCCAGGCCAGCCCGGCACCCACGACGGCCAACCCGACCGTCGTCAGCAATGCGGTGGTCTGACTGGGCGAGTAGGGATCGCGCACCGAGAGGTCCGCGTACAGCACTCCGCCGATCAGCAGCCCGCCGGCGACCGCCCAGGTGACGCTCGAGGTCAGCTGGTACCGCACCGAGGTGCGGAGCTGCGCCTCTCCGACACCGAGGACGTTCAGGGCGGCCAGTTGGCGACGCTGATCGAGCAGATCGTCGGCCGTGCCGGCCAGCAGGGACACACCCGCGATCAGTGCGGTGAACACCGCGGCGCTCGCAGCGAAGACCAGTCCAGTCAGGTGGAAGCCCAGGTCGAATCCGTCCCTGGTCTGGAGAAGTTCGACTGTCATCGCGGCCACGAAGCCGACCGCGGAACCGCACAACACCAGCAGGGCGAGCGTCCGCCCGTGCGGGCGGACCGTCCGGAGCAGGCGTCCACCGGCCAGCACCTTCAGCGGGTTCCTCGATCGCTCCAGCCGGTTGCCCTGCCAGGCCACCAGCAAGGTGGGCAGCGCCAGACAGATGAAGATCAGACCGAGGCCCAGCGGGACCAGCGTGGCGAAGTACTCCTTCCTGATGAGATGACTCAGCAGGACGAGCCCGATCCCGGCCGCGCCGGCGATGGCTGCCCGGGTGACGTTGGGGGCTTTCGCCGATCTCTCGCGCGGGTCCGAGATCACGCCGCGTCCAAGCAGAGCGCCGACAGCAGCCGCCACGACAGTGAGTACCGCGGCCACGATCGGCCAGGTCGCCAGATCCACAGAGTTGACCGGCGGCAGCATCCGGGCCGTCCTGGGCAGGCTCTGGATTGCCAGCGCGAGCAGGAGATACAGCGGACCGGCCAGGATGCCACCGATGAGACCAGCGATCCCTGCATCGACCGCGCCGAGACCACGGACCTGGTTGGGAGTGGCACCGGCAAGGCGGAACGCCGCCAGCCGGCGGTCGCGCGCCGCAGTACCGAGCTTCAGGGCTTGGAAAGCCAAGAGGCAGGCCGCGACAGCCAACAGGACGGCGGCGAAGGCGACACCGCTGCGGATGCCGTCCTCCTGGATGTAGTCGCTGTACTTGTCGGAGTAGTAATAGCCGCGGAAGCCGAGACGTTTGATGCGCCATGCGGCCAGCAGGAACGCACCGGCGATCGCAATGGTGGTCACCAGAAGTCGGAAGCGGCTGCGGTCCGTGGCAGACCGGGGCCGGGCCAGTTCGAAGAGCGTGGCGAAGTTCACGACAGCGCGACCTCATGCTGGACGGCGCCGTCGCGCAGGCGGACCTCGCGGTCGGCGTACGCGGCGACCAGGTTGTCGTGGGTAACCAGCACCAACGCGGCTCCACCGTTGTGCACGGACGCGAGGAGCAGTTCCATCATCTGCTCGCCGGCCAGGCTGTCCAGGCTGCCGGTGGGCTCGTCGGCGAAGACGATCGCGGGCCCTGTCACCAGAGCTCGTGCCACGGCCGCCCGCTGGTTCTGGCCGCCCGACAGCTCGCCCGGTACTGCGGTGGCGTCCTCCCCGACTCCGACCCGGTCCAGCCACTCCATGGCGGCCCGCCGAGCTCCGGCCCGGTCATGGCCCTCCAGGAGCAGCGGCAGTGCCACGTTGTCGATCAGTGTGAGGTCGGGAACCAACTGCCCGAACTGCAGTACTACGCCCGCCTGCGTGCGCCGTAGCCGCGTCCGCACTGCTTCGGAGAGGTCAGCCAGGTTCTGTCCGGCCAGTTGGACCGTGCCGGCCTGTGGGCGAAGGATCCCCGCGGCGCAGTGCAGCAGGGTCGACTTGCCGCAGCCGCTCGGCCCCGTGATCGCCACGACCTCGCCCGGCCTGACCTTGAGCGAGACTCCGCGCAGGGCCACGTCGCGGCGGTAGGCATACTCCACCCGGAGTAGCTCCAGGGCGAGGTCGGTCATCGACGGGTCTCCTTCAGCTCGGTGATTCGGTCCAGCGCGCCGTCGAGCCAGCGCAGATCGGCGTCCAGGTGGACGGCAACGAAATCCCGTGCCAGCCGGGCCGGTGTGTCGTCGTCGGAGTCGGTCGACGCGGCCCGCAGCTCGCGGATCCGGCGCAGGTGGCTGGCCCGCTGCCGGGCCAGGAACGCGGTCGCGTCCTCACCGGTGTGGATGGTCGCGACCACCTTGCGGACCATCTCGTCCACCGCGCCCAGGGCGGGCTGGATCGGCTCGGCCAGCCAGTCGGCCAGGTGTGCGCGGCCCTGCTCGGTGAGTCCGTACACGGTCCGTTCGGGGCCACCCTCTGAGCCACGATCGACTACCTCGACCAGGTTGTCCCGCTCCAGCCGGGACAGCGTCGTGTACACCTGCCCGAACGCGAGCGGCCGGCTGTCGGGGAACCAGGCGTCATGGCCGCGCTTCACGTCGTACCCGTGAGCCGGCCCGTTGTGGAGCAGTCCCAGAACGAGTTCAGCTGTTGCCATGCGGCGACTATACACAGAATGTATGTACTGAGTGAATAGTCGGCAATGCGGGACTCCGGGGCCGCGGTCGGTAGGATTCAGGGCGTCATCCCGGATCGAAACCAGGAGTAGTCAGTGGCTCGCGTTGTCGTCGACGTCATGCTCAAGCCCGAGATCCTCGACCCGCAGGGCAAGGCGGTGCACGGCGCGTTCGGCCGGCTCGGCTTCGACGGCGTGGCCGACGTCCGTCAGGGCAAGCGCTTCGAGATCACCCTGGACGGTGAGGCCACCGAGGAGAAGGTGGCCGAGATCCGCAAGGCGGCCGACACGCTGCTGGCGAATCCGGTGATCGAGGACTACACCCTGCACGTCGAGGCCGACCAGTGAAGATCGGGGTCGTCACCTTCCCCGGCTCGCTCGACGACGTCGACGCCCGTCGCGCGGCCGCTGTCGCCGGTGCCGAGGCAGTCGCGCTCTGGCACGGTGATGCCGATCTGCAGGGCGTCGACGCGGTGGTGCTGCCTGGCGGCTTCTCGTACGGCGACTATCTCCGCGCCGGCGCGATCTCCCGGTTCGCGCCGGTGATGGACACCATCATCAAGAAGGCGGGCGAGGGGCTGCCGGTGCTGGGGATCTGCAACGGCTTCCAGGTGCTCTGCGAGTCGCACCTGCTGCCCGGCGCGCTGATCAAGAACCACCACCGGAAGTTCATCTGCAAGGACCAGCCGCTGCGGATCGAGAACAACCGCACCGCCTGGACCAGCGACTACGACGCGAACCACGAGATCACCATCGTGCTGAAGAACCAGGACGGTTCGTACGTCGCGGACGAGGCGACCCTGGACCGGCTCGAGGGCGAGGGCCTGGTGGTCGCGCGGTACCTGGACGAGAACCCGAACGGGTCCTACCGCGACATCGCCGGGATCACCAACGAGCGCGGCAACGTGGTCGGCCTGATGCCGCACCCGGAGCACTGCGTCGAGACCCTGACGGGTCCGAGCACGGACGGCCTCGGCTTCTTCACCTCGGTGCTCAAGGCCGTCGTCTCCTCCTGATGAAGCCACGGCGGGTGCAGCGGCTACTTGCCCGCACCCTGTTCCTCACCGCTGCGGTACTAGCCCTCGCCAGTACTACGTCACCCGCTCCTGCCGCCGCTAGCGGGCAGGTCGGTGAGAGTTTGCTGGCGAAGGTGGTCGTCATCGGTGTACCAGGGCTGACCTGGAACGACGTGAAGGCTT
>NZ_DASRXP010000185.1:0-7038 GCF_035687465.1 Kribbella sp. | reverse complement strand
CACTCAGCACTGTCACCGCCCCACCCCTTCCCTCGCCCCAGCAGGCTAGCCGCCGCTAACCGAACCGGGGGTACCCCCGCGAGTGGCGGGTTACCCCCGAGCCGAACCGGGGGGAACCCGCCGCTGCTGGAGGTACCCCCGGTTCGGGACTACTTGGTGCTGAAGGTGTAGGTGGTGGTGGAGGTGTAGGTCTGGCCGGGGCGGAGGACTGTGGAGGGGAAGTTCGGCTGGTTGGGTGAGTCCGGGAAGTGCTGGGTCTCGAAGGCGAAGGCGTCGCCCTGGCGGTAGGACTTGTTGCCGATGCCCTGGAAGGAAGCGTCCAGGAAGTTGCCGGTGTAGAACTGCGCACCCGGCTGGCTGGTGTGCACCGTCACCGTCCGGCCGTCCTCCGGCTCCCAGAACCGGGCCGCGAACCGCACTCCGTCGCCGTCCGGCTTACCGCCGAGCACGAAGTTGTGGTCGTACCCACGCCCGATCACCAGTTGGGGGTGGTCGTCGCGGATCCGCTTGCCGATCGCGGTCGCCTTGGTGAAGTCGAACGGCGTACCGGCGACCGGTGCGATCTCGCCGGTCGGGATCAAGCCGGCGTCGACCGGCGTGTACGACGGCGCGTTCAACTGCAGCACCGTCCCGTCGATCGAGCCGGTGCCTTCCCCGGTGAGGTTGAAGTAGACGTGGTTCGTCAGGTTGATCACGGTCGGCTTGCCGGCGACGGTCGCGAGGTAGTCGATCCGCAGGTTGTCCTGCTTGTCCAGCGTGTACGACACCGTGCTGGTCAGATCGCCAGGGAAGCCCATCTCGCCGTCCGGGCTGACATAGGTGAAGGCGACCCCGACGGCCTTGTCGGTCTGCACGACCTTGGCCTTCCACACCTTCTTATCGAAGCCGATGGTGCCGCCGTGCAGGGCGTTCTCACCGTTGTTGATCGGGATCTGGTACGACTGTCCGTCGAGGGTGAACTTCCCCTTGGCGATCCGGTTGCCGTAGCGGCCGACGGTGGCTCCGAAGTACGGGCTGAGCGCCGCATAGTCCGGCAGGTTGTCGAAGCCGAGGCTGATATTCTTGGTCCGGCCCCGGCGGTCCGGGGTCTCGACGCGCTGGATGGTGGCACCCCAGGTCAGCATCGAGATGGTGACCCGGCCGTTGGTGAAGGTGTAGACGTCGACCTTCACGCCTTCCGGCGTGGTACCGAACGGGTCCTTGCGGATCTGCAGGCGGCCGTGGTGTGAACCCATGGCGGCGACTCTAGCTTCCGGGGCGGCACCGGCCGTGCTCTGCAGTGCACCGGCCGCGGCGGCTCCGAGGCCGAGCGCGCCCGCGGTCCGCAGTACCTGGCGGCGGGGCAGGTGGTCAGGCATGGAATCCCCTCACTTTGTGGTCAATGGCCGTCGACGAGAACGTTTCCAAGCCGACCGGGGCACTGTAAGCAGGGATGTCCGGTGTTTGGAACAGTTCGTAACCGTGCGGATTCGTCCGATGACTGCCAAAGTCTCCGCGCCGGTCGGGATGGTGTGACCGGATCCGTCCGGTGCGGGCCCCGATGATGCCTGGTCGCGGGCGGTCCGCGCCGCTGACGATGGAGGCATGACACAGACAGCTCTGATCGTGATCGACGTCCAGGAGTCCTTCCGGGTCCGCCCGAACTGGCGAGCGGTGAACCACCCCGACATCGCCGACCGGGTCGGCCGGCTCGTCCAGGCGGCCCGGTCGCGAGGTGACCTGGTGGTCTGGGTGCTCCACACCGAGCCCGGTACCGGCAACGCCTTCGACCCGGCGATCGGCCACGTCCGGCTGATCGAGGGACTCGAGCCGCGCGAGGACGAGCCCGTACTGCGGAAGACCGCGCACAATGCCTTCACCACCACGAATCTGCAGCAACTGCTCACCCAGCAAGGGATTCGCGAGGTCGTGATCAGCGGGATCCGGACCGAGCAGTGCTGTGAGACCACCGCGCGGGTGGCCGCCGATCTCGGCTACGACGTCGTCTTCGTCAGCGACGCGACCGCGACCACGCCGCTACCGCACTGGACCACGCCGGCCGATGCGACGCTGGAGGCGATCCTGGCCGATCCGCGCACCCTCAGCCCCGAGGTGATCGTGGAGCGGACCGAGTACGTGCTGGCCGGGCGGTTCGCCACCATCCGGACGGTAGACGAGGTGGCGGGGCTGGCCGTGGCATCCTGACCGGATCATGACCAAGGTCGTCTTCTTCCTGGTGCCCAAGCTGCATCTGCTCGATCTGGCCGGGCCGGCCCAGGTCTTCTCGACCGCGAACGACCTCGGCCACAACTACGACCTGTACTACGTGGCCGAGGTCGGCGAGATCACGACCGCGCAGGGAGTCCCGGTCAAGGCGCAGCTGGATTGGCCGGAACTCGGGCCGGCCGACCTCATCGTCGTACCGGGGTGGCGGTCGCCCAGGTTGTCGCCGAACACGCCGATCGCGGCGCGTACGAAGCAGGCGTTACGCACGCATCATGCTGCTGGTGGTTCGGTCGCGAGCGTGTGTTCCGGCGCCGACGCGCTCGGTGCGGCGGGGTTGCTCGATGGGCGGCGATACACCACCCATCATGACCTGACCGACGAGCTCGCCGCCCGCTATCCGAAGGCGAGCATCATCAGAGACGTCCTGTACGTCGTTGACGACCGGGTGATCACCTCGGCCGGAATCGCCAGCGGGATCGACCTGGCTCTGCACCTGGTCGCGATCGAGCACGGTGCCGAAGCGGCCGCCCTGGTCGCTCGCCAAATGGTGGTCTACGCGCGACGCAACGGGGACGAGCAGCAGGAGAGCGCGATGCTGCGGCACCGCGGGCACTTGAGCGACGTGGCCCATCGCGTCCAGGACGTCATCGACATCCGGTACGCCGACCGGCTGCTGCTCGCGGATCTCGCCCGGGCGGCCGGCGTGAGCGAGCGGACGCTGACCCGGCTCTTCACCACCGCGACCGGTCTGACCCCGCTGCGGTACCAGCAACTGCTCCGGCTTGAACGCGCGGAACACCTGATCGGCCACGGCGCCACAGTCGAAGCCGCCGCCCGAGCGGTCGGCTTCGAGGATGCCCGGATGCTCCGCCGTCTCCGCGCCCGACCAGTCGCGGGGTAGACCTAGGTCTACCGGTGCCGGGGGGTTTGAGACTCCTGAGTTCTCCTGTAGTCCACGCCAGGCTTCTAGCTGCGGGCAGAGCGCCCCGGCGGGATCGGCGAGAGGTAAACCAGGATGAGCAGGGGAACGGTGACCGTGCGCGTAGCGCGGTGGAGTGCTACCCATCCGTGGCGGGCGATCGGCCTCTGGCTGTTGCTCGTCGTGGTCGCGGTCGGATTGTCGGCCATGGTTCCGAAACAAACGACGAAGGCCGACGACACCTGGATCGGTCAGTCCGGTACTGCGTCCGAACTGATCCGGCAGGCGGGTCTCGAGGGCAAGCCGAGCGAGACCGTCCTGCTGACGGATCCGGACGGCCCGCTCGACAAGACCGCGGCCACCACGGCGCTGGCGCAGCTCCGCGACAAGATGACCGCGATCGACGCGGTCGACGGGGTGGGGCAGCCGGTCTGGGCCGAGAACGGCAAGGCGGCGCTGCTCCCGATCGAGCTGAAGGGCAACGCGGACGATGCCGCCGACAACGTCGACAAGCTGGTCGCGGCGACGGGCGAAGTACAGCAGGCCAATCCGGGCCTGACGATCGAACAAGCCGGCAGCGCCTCGGTGGACGCCGGGATCTGGAAGCAGGTCGCCTCCGACCTCGCCAAGGCCGAGAAGCTCAGCCTGCCGATCACGTTCGCGCTGATGTTGCTGGCCTTCGGTGCCTTGATCGCGGCCGGAATCCCTGTCCTACTGGCGTTCTCGGCCGTCGGTGCGGCCCTCGGATTCTACGCGCCACTGTCCTACCTCTTCCCCGACGGCGGCTCGGTCGCCAACGTCGTCCTGCTGATCGGCATGGCGGTCGGTGTCGACTACTCCTTGTTCTATCTGAAACGGGAGCGGGAGGAACGGCGCCGCGGACACGGTACGGTGGACGCGATCGAGATCGCCGCGGCGACTTCGGGGCACTCGGTGGTTGTCTCCGGCTTCGCGGTGATCGTGTCGATGGCAGGCCTGTACGTCGCGAAGGACCCGATCTTCTCGTCGATGGCAACGGCAACGATCGTCGTCGTCGCCATCGCGGTCCTCGGCTCGCTCACGGTGCTGCCCGCCCTGCTGGCCAAGCTGGGACACCGGGTGGATCGCCCGCGCATCCCGTTGCTGTGGCGGTTGAACCGGCGGATCGGGCCCGGTGGCATCAGCCGGCGGATCCTCGCACCCGTGCTGCGCTTCCCCAAGATCGCACTGCTGATCTCAGCTGTCGCGGTGGTTGCGCTCGCAGTACCGGCGCTCGGGATGAAGACCGAGCCGGGCGGGTTGAGCACGTTGCCGCAAAGCATCCCCGAGGTCAAGACGATGACCGCGCTGCAGCAGAACTTCCCGTCCCAGGGGATGGCGTACGACGTGGTGGCCAAGGGCAACAATCCGGCAGCCGGTCTGGAGCAGCTCCAGCAGGCGGCGGTGGACAGTCGCGAGTTCGTGGTGACGCCCGGGGAATCGATCAAGAGCAACGGCGACACCGCGGTACTGACGCTGGTCTCGGTCCGGCCGGACACGAATGAGGATGCCAAGCAGGCGCTGGAGAAGTTGCGGAACGATCTGGTTCCCGCGGCACTGAACTCAGCGGGTGTCAGCTGGGCGGTCGGTGGGGAGACGGCTTCGGGCGTCGACTACGGGCAGCACCAGCGGGACCAGTTGCCCTATGTGATCGCGTTCGTGCTGGCTCTGACGCTGCTGATGATGATCTTCACCTTCCGCAGCGTGGCGATCGCCCTGGTGACCACCTTGCTCAACCTGGCGTCGGTGGCTGCCTGCTTCGGCGTCCTGTCACTGGTCTTCCAGCACACCTGGGCCGAGGGGTTGCTCGACTTCACCTCGCCAGGGTTCGTGATCTCGTGGATCCCGCTGTTCCTCTTCGTCATCCTGATCGGGTTGTCGATGGACTACCACGTGTTCGTGCTGAACCGGATCCGCGAAGGTGTCCGGGAGGGCCTGTCGCCGCAGGAGGCGGTGCGCAAGGGCATCACCGAGTCGGCCGGCGTGGTGACGAGTGCGGCGGCCGTGATGGTGTCGGTGTTCGCGCTCTTCGCGACGCTGGGCATGATCGAGATGAAGCAGATGGGGGTCGGGCTGGCGGTCGCGGTACTGATCGACGCCACCCTGGTCCGGATCGTGATGCTGCCTTCGATCATGGTGCTGCTGGGCCGCAGGGCCTGGTGGCCGAGCAAGTTCAAGGCGGCGGCGCCCGAGACCCGGGAACGGGAGCTGGTCGGCGTCTGAGAACGGTTTGAGTAGGAGGGGCCGGTGGGGTCATCCACCGGCCCCTCCTTCGGTCGTGGTCAGTGCAGCTTGTACGCCGCCGTCAGCTTGGTGATCGCGGTGCTCAGGTCACCGCTGAGCGCCAGGTGTTCGGCGTCCGAGGTCAGCTTCGAGGTGGCCTCGTCGAGGTTCTGGCCGATCTGGTCCTGAGCGATCCAGCGGGCCGCTCCGACCACCGCGTCGCCGTCGGCGAACGAGTCGGCCTTGGTGCGCTGCAGGTACTTCCCGGCCTGACCCACTGCGGCCAGTGCGGTGGTTGCCTGCGGCCCCGACCAGTCCTTCACCCGCAACGCCAGGTCGATGGTGATGACCGCGGCGAGCGCGTTCGGGTCCAGGAACCCCTTGCGCAGCAGTTCCTTCCTGGCGTCGGTGAGCTTCTGCCGGGCCGCCGCCTGGGTGGTAAGACCCCAGCCGTACGGGTACTGCGGGTCGTAGGAGGCATCGCCCACGTTGATCGGCTGCTGGGTCTCTGCCTTCGGCCACGTCACCGGCAGTCGCCCGCTGAACGGACGCTTGCCGAACAACACATCGGCAACACCGGCACCCTCGGTGCCCGGCAGCCACGACGCGACCAGGGCGTCGACCTCACCGAGCTGGTCCGCGATCACCTGCGGCCGGCCGGACACGATCAGGACGACACACTTCATCGCCGCGCAGACCTTGTCCACGGCTGCCCTGTCCGCATCGCTGAGCAGCAGGTCGTGACCGTTGCCGACGTCACCGATGCCCTCGGCGTACGGGCGCTCGCCGACCACGACGACACCGACATCGTGTCCCTCCAGCGGCGCCGAGGCGTCCTGGCTGAACGTTGCCGTCGGCACCACCTGCTTGATCCCGTCCAGGATCGTGGTGCCGGTCGTGGTGTTGCCGGAGCCACCCTGCCAGCTGATGCTCCAGCCGCCCATCTGGTTGCCCAGGTCGTTGGCGTTGCTACCGGCGACATAGACCTTGGAGGTCGATGCCAGCGGCAACACGTTGCCATCGTTCTTCAGCAGTACCTGGGACTTGGCCGCGGCCTCCCGGCCGACAGCCCGGTGCTCGGCCGAACCGATGGTGCTCAGCTTGCTGGTGTCAGAGTACGGCTGCTCGAACAGGCCGAGCTTGAACTTCTGCACCAGGATCCGGCTGACCGCGTCGTCGATCCTTGCCTGCGGCACCCGTCCGGCGGTGACCTCGCTGGTCAGCCCCTGGGTGAAGGCCTGGTAGTTCGTCGGCACCATGATCATGTCCAGCCCGGCGTTGATCGACGTCCGGATGTCGCTCGGGTAGTCCCCGGGCAGCTGGTCGATCGCCTGCCAGTCGCTGATCACGAAGCCGTCGAAGCCCATCTGGTTCTTCAGGACCCCGTTGATGAGTTCGGCGTTGCCGTGCATCTTTACCGGACCCTTGTCGTCACCGATGATGTCGACGCTCGAGTACGACGGCATCACGGTGCCGACGCCCAGGTCGACCGACGTCTTGAACGGGTCGAGGTGGATCGCCTGCAGTTGCTGCGGGGTGACCTCGGTGATGCCTTGGTCGATCTTGTAGGAACCGGTCGTCGAGGAGCCATACGTAGTGCCGCCGTCGCCGACGTAGTGCTTGGCGGTGGCGAGCACGTGGGTGTTCTGCTTCAACTGGCTTCCGTCTGCCTT
>NZ_DASRXP010000184.1:0-4245 GCF_035687465.1 Kribbella sp. | reverse complement strand
CACCAAGATCGGCGGCGAGAGGAATTTCGCGGAGCTGACTGCCGGGGGCCAAAGTGCCGTCGAGGATCGCTGTGCGCAGGACCTCGGCTACCGACCCAGGTGTGGTGCGTTGCTCGATCGGTCCGAAGGAAACGTGCTTGGGGGCGTTGCGGCCCAACGTGGCGGCGAATGCTCCGGTCGCAGGTTCAGACACTGGTAGTCCTTTCGCAACAAGCTCGCGCGGCGGTGACGGACCCATGCCACGAGGTATGACTAATTGTCGACAATAGCCGTTCGCGGTGTCCTGACGGGGACCTCGCCCGGCCCGCGGGGGCCGCGCCATCAGCACCGGGGTGTGTGGCGCGTCGGGCCGCCATGGCGCGTCGGGTGTGTGTCGTCGATGGGATTGGGCAGCCATCCCGCTCCGTGAGCTCTGACAGCGGGCCACCGCTCGGTTACTCGCCTGCAGCGGAGACAGAGATGTACCCGCGCGCCAGAACGGGCTCGAGGATCCCGGTCTCCAGCTCGTTGGCCGCGTCTTCCAGGCCGGCGGGGTCGCGGTGCTGGCCGGGATACCCGATGAGCGCCATGATCTGGGGGGTCATGAAGTAGGCGCCGGCCAGGATCGCCGAGAGCGGATCGAAGGTCCCCTTGTCGGTGGCCCACATCTGCTTGAGCGCCGCCCGCAGGTCCTCGTCGGGAACCGCGGCGAGGGTGGCGGCGGCATCCATCACGGCGTCGAACGCATCCGCCCGCGCGGCCAGCGCGAGGTGCAGGTACTCGAGATAGTTCTCGGCGTCGCTGGCCGCCGGGTTGGGTCCGGCCGCGGGAATCAAGCAGTCCGCGATTCGCAGCAATGTGGCCACTTCGTCCTGGCTGAGCTCCCGCGGCGGGCGGGTGTCGCGGACCGGGACCGATAGACGTCTGGTGACTACTCGGGCAAGCGGAAGTGAGCTCATGACTGCGCCTTTCGGGCCGAGACGTTCTCGACGACCTTCTTGCCCACCCGCAGCGCCAGGGCGCTGATGGTGCAGGTCGGGTTCGCCGAGCCGGAGGTGACGAAGATGCTGCCGTCGGCGAGGTAGAGGTTGTCGACGTCATGGGCCTTGCCGTAGGAATCCACGACCGAGGTCGTGGGATCGTCACCCATGCGAGCGGTCCCGAGCAGGTGTCCGGGCTGATCCACCCACAGCTCCTGGGTGATGATCCGGGTGGCACCGGCTGCCTCGTGCGCCTCGACCATCCGCTCGACGGTGAACTTGAGGATCTTGCGGGTGTTCTCGCTGACGGTGTATCGAATCTTCGGGGCTGGCAGGCCATCTGAATCGACTTGATCCGGTGAGAGCGTCACCCGGTTGTCGGGATCGGGAAGGTCTTCGGAGTTCGCTGCCCAAAGGATGCCGTTCGAGGACAGGCGAGCGACGTCGTGAATGGCGGGGCCCCACAGATCGTCGAAGTCCAATTCCCGGTGCGCCTCGATGGTGTTGAGCGGTCCGGGAGTCGGCAGCGCATGCAGCTTGGCGCCGCGCACGAAGCCTCGGGACTTGTCGGTCTCGTAGAACTGCATGGAGTGAATCAGCTGACCAGCTGGTCCGCGCCAGCTTTCGAGGTACTCGTCGTAGTAACCGATGGCAGTGCAGTTGGGGTGCAGCATGAGGTTGCGTCCGACCAGTCCCGACGAGTTCGCCAAGCCTTCGGGGTGCTGGTCGTTGGCCGAGAGCAGCAGCAGCCGCGGGGTACCGATCCCGTTGGCGCACAGCACCACCGACCGGGCCGGCTGGAATCGCACGGTGCCGTCGCGGTCGACCCACTCCGCGCCGGCGGCATTGCCCTCGTCGTCGGTGACCACTTTGCGTACGCGCGCTCCGGTGATGACCTGGGCGCCGGCCTTCTGCGCCTGCGGCATGTAGATCAGGTCGAAGGACGCCTTGGCCCCTTGCGGGCAGCCCCATTCGCATACACCCCAACGCCCGCATTGTTCGAGGGTCTTGTTCTTCTGGCTGGGGATGGCGTTGGTTCCGGGCCACCAGTGCCATCCGAGCTTGTTCGCGGCCTCGGCGGCCTTCATGCCGGGCTTGCCCAGGGGGTGCGGCGGCAGCGGGTAGTCCAGACCTTCGGGATAGGCGGTGTCACCGCCGACGCCTGAGACGCCGATGAACTCGTCGACCTCGTCGTGGTAGGGCTTGAGGTCGTCGTAGCTGATCGGCCAGTCATCAGCCACGCCGTCGAGTG
Source organism: Kribbella sp. (assembly GCF_035687465.1). Classification (NCBI taxonomy): domain Bacteria; kingdom Bacillati; phylum Actinomycetota; class Actinomycetes; order Propionibacteriales; family Kribbellaceae; genus Kribbella; species Kribbella sp. The sequence continues at coordinate 2,034 of NZ_DASRXP010000184.1, read as the reverse complement.
TCTTGACGCGGAAGTCCGAGGGCAGCAGTCGTGGCCACTCGGCACCGTAGAAGAGGGAACTCCCGCCGACGGCGTTGAACATCACCGGCCACATGTCGGAGTCGGCGCCGTCGACGGGGTAGTCCGAGGGCAGTGCGCGCACGTTCGGGTCGTGGGCCCAGTCGTGCTGAATCAGCAGCTCCCATTCGGGATGGTTGGCAGGGAAGTCGCTGGGGTTGACCCAGTCGCCCTGCTCGAGACAGACGACGCTGAGGCCCGCTGCTGCCGCGGTGTGGGTGACGACGGCGCCCGACGGGCCGGCGCCGATGACTAGGACGTCGACAGTGGGCTCATCGGTGTCGCTGATATTCGATGTCACCTATCGACCTCTCAATCATCTCGGCCCCGGCGGCCGGGCGCGCGGGGTAGTTCAATGGTGCTCCGCTGGAGCAGGTCTCGCGCGACACGGGGCGTGCTCCAGCAGAACGGTTCAGGCTCCGGCGAGGACGCCGCCGTCGACGACGAACGCGGTGCCGGTGATGGCCGTCGAATGATCCGACAGCAGGAACGCCACGGAGTGGGCGATCTCGAGGGGCAGGATCGCCCGCCCGATCGGCTGGAAGTCGGGCAGTCCGGCCTCGAGCTCTTCGCGGCCCCCGAGGGCGGTGTAGTGCGGGACGTTGAGCGGGGTGTCGACGAATCCAGGGCACAGCGTGTTCGCGCGGATGCCCCGAGCGCCGAAGTCCAGCGCGATGGCCTTGGTCAGCGTCAGGACGGCGCCCTTGCTGGCGGTGTAGGTGGTCAGCAGCTTCTCCGCGCCGATCGAGTTGATGGAGCCGAAGTTCACGATGGACCCGCCGCCGGCCTTGAGCAGCTCGGGGATCGCGTATTTCGAGCCCAGGAAGACGCCCTTGACGTTGACGTCGAAGGTCTTCTGGTAGTCCTCCACCGAGGCGTCCAGAATGGTGCCGGGGATGAGTACACCGGCGTTGTTGACGATGCCGTCGAGCTTGCCGAACGTCTGCACAGTGAAGGCGATGAGATCCTTGACTTGCTGCTCGTCGGCGACGTCCACGACGCGGGCGACGAGGTTGTCATTGTCGACCTTCAGCTCGGATAGGGAAGACTCCTTGTGCACGGTGGCGACTACCTGGGCGCCTTCCTCCAGCAGATGCAGCGCGGTGGCCAGGCCGATCCCTCCGCCGGCACCGGTAACGATGACGGTCTTTCCAGCCAGCAGCTCGCCCATGGGGTTGATCCTCGTTTCGCGAAAATGCCCACCGGTTGCTGCGTGAGCGGAGATTGTTTGGTTGTCGACAATGAGTCAATGTAGTGTGACTCTCAATCGCATCACCGTCAAGGGGGTGTTGACTTACAGAACGGCGGAGGGGCACAGGCGGGGCACTCACCAACCATGCGCCATCCCGCAATCGGAAAGGGCAGTGAGGCGAGCGTGACTGATTCACTCGGCAGCTCCCGCGGCGGACTGTTCACCGGAACGGCCTGGCACTACGCGCGTTATCGACCGGGCTATCCCCAGGTGTTCATTGACGACCTCGTCCAGCGCTTCCACCTGGACGGCACCGGACGCCTCCTCGACTTGGGCTGCGGCACAGGCCAACTCACCCTCCCTCTCGCTGAGCACGTCACCGAAGCTGTCGGCATGGACCCCGAGCCCGAAATGCTCGCCGAAGCCGCCCGACAAGCCCATGCCGCCCACGTCGCCAATGCGACTTGGGTCCAAGGCAACTCGTCGGACCTCCCAGGCGAGTTCGGCGGTTTCAGGCTCGTCACCATGGGCCGCTCATTCCACTGGATGGACCGCGAACAAATCCTGACAGCCCTCGATCGCATGGTCGATGAGGACGGCGGGCTCGTGATCGCCAACGACAGTTGCCTCGTGCGGCCGACCACGATCTGGCAGCGCGCTATCGAGGACATCCAACGCCGCTTCCTGTCACCGGACCAGCAGCCCGGCATGATGACCGGGTCCGATGCCCATCAGCCGCACGAGGAGATACTGGCTCGCTCACCCTTCGCGCACGTGTATCGACT
>NZ_DASRXP010000183.1:0-2251 GCF_035687465.1 Kribbella sp. | reverse complement strand
CGCGTAGCTGCGTCCTTCCCTGGTCGACGTGGTGGGTGTCAAGGGTCGAACTTGTTCGAGCCCGAAGGGCCGCGAAGCGCCCTTGACACCCACCACGTCGACTAGCACACTCCCGCAGCGGAGACCGCGCAACCACACTGCCAATGCACCGGGCGCAACCACACTGCCAATGCACCGACGCAACCACATCACCAATGCACCCCGAAGCACCAGCCGCCTCCACGCCTTCCTCGTGCAATTGCTATAGGCAACCACATTCCCACGTCGGTCCGACGTACACCGAACTAGAGGCTCCGCGGTCAGGACAAGACCACCCGCGAGACACAATGTCCAACCAGGAATGTCGGTGGAGGTTGGCACGATGGGGGCTGGTGTTCGGCGGATGACTGGAGGAGTGAGGGAATGACAGAGATCGTCACCTATCTGGAGATGACGAGCCCCGACGAGTTGGTCGAGGCGACCGCGGTCCCGGGTGTGCGGCTCGAGAGGGCGGAGGCCGGGTCACCGTTGATCCGCGAGCTGCTCGTGCGGGTAGGGCGTCCGCACCAGTGGCGGACCTTGTCTTGGTCGGAGGAGCGGTGGGCGGAGTACCTGAACGACCCACTCAGGCAGGTGTGGTTCGTCACCCACGACGACGAGGCCGGCCCGCAGTACGCCGGCATCACCTCGTACCTGCCGAACGAGACCGCGGACGGCGGGGAGGAGGTTCAGATCTCCCATTTCGGCCTCGTCCCGGAGTACGTCGGCCGGGGGCTCGGCGGACATGCCCTGACGCTCACCATCCAGACCGCGTGGACTCTGAACCCCAGCACGAACCGAGTCTGGCTGCACACCTCGACGCTCGACCACCCGAACGCCCTCCCCAACTACCAGAAGCGCGGCTTCCGCCCTTATGCCAAGAAGGTCCGCAAGGACTAGATCCTCCTACTAGCCCTTGATGGCGCCGCCGAGGGCGAAGGCTCCGCCTAGCTTGCGGCTCAGGAGGAGATAGAGGACCAGGACCGGGGTGGTGTAGATCAGGGAGTACGCCGCGAGCTGGCCGTAGTTGGGTTCGCCGTACTGGCCGAAGAAGGTGAAGATGCTGACCGAGGCCGGCAGTCGCTCGGGTGAGAGCAGCAGCATGAAGGGGACGAAGAAGTTGCCCCACATTCCGATGAAGGTGAAGATCAGCACCACCGCGATCCCGGGCCACATCAGCGGGAGCACGATCCGGCGGAGTGCCTGCATATTGCCGGCGCCGTCGACCCACGCTGCTTCCTCCAGCGAGATCGGTACGCCGTCCATGAACGTCTTGCACAGCCAGATCGCGAACGGCAGCGAGGCGGTCGCCATGAACATGATCGTGCCGCCGAGCGTGTCCACCAGGTTCAGCTGCACGAACAAGCCGTACACCGGCACCATCACCGCCGTGATCGGCAGACCCGTGCAGAACAACACGGTCAGCAGGAACGGCCGGTTGAACTTCGACTTGAACCGCGACAGCGGATAGGCCGCCAGCACGGCGCAGACCATCGTCAACAGGGCCGCGCCGCCACACAGCACCAGACCGTTCAGCACCGGCCGGTACGTCGTATCGGTGTTCAGCACCGCCCGGAAATTCTCCAGCGTCGGGTTGCTCGGGAGCTCGACGCGCAGTCCCGCCGTCCGATTGATCGAGGCGAACAGCACCCAGAGCAACGGCAGCACGAACAGCACGCCGATCCCGAGCAGTACCAGGTTCGCGGACAGCTTGCTGATCCGGTCACGGGCGATCATGCGGCCTCCGAGTTCAGTCCACGCAGGTAGATCAGCGAGAACACCGCACCGATCGCCAGCATCACCAGCGCGATCGCGGTGCCGTAGCCGATCTGCGAGAAGCTGAAGGCCTGCTCGTACATGTACAGCGGTAAGGTTTGACTCTTCGTCCCGGGGCCGCCGCGCGTCATCGCGTAGATCAGACCGAAGACGCTCAACGTCTGCAGGGTGATCAGCATCAGGTTGGTCAGCATCGCCCGGCTGATCATCGGCAGGGTGACCCACCACAGCCGTCGGACCCCGGCCGCACCGTCCATCTCGGCCGACTCCTCGATCTCCTTCGGTACCTCGCTCAGCGCCGCGGAGTACACCAGCATCGAGAACGCCGTACCGCGCCAGATGTTGGCGATCGAGACCGCGATGATCGGTGCCGCGTACAACCAGTCCTGACCGGGCAGGCCGATCTTGTTCAGGATCACGTTCAGGGTGCCGTCGTCGTTCAGGAAGGCGCTCAGCA
>NZ_DASRXP010000182.1:0-3196 GCF_035687465.1 Kribbella sp. | reverse complement strand
GCAGACCCCAGAACAGATCTGGTTCGTGGTCGCGATCGCAGTCCACCACCCTCCCGTCCGCGAGCACGACCTCTGCGCCGACGAGGCGATCGCAAGTCAGCCCGTACTTGCGCCCAAGCAGACCGATCCCACCGCCAAGAGTCAGACCGGTGATCCCCACGGTGGGACCGCACCCGGCCGGCAGCGTCCGGCCAAAGGCATGGAGCTCCGCGTACGCCGGTCCGAGGCGGGCGCCGGCGCCAATCGTGGCCACCCCGTCAACCCCCATGGAGATGTCAGCGAGCCCGGACAAGTCGAGCACGATCCCGTCCGTCGACGATCGGCCGGCGAAGCAGTGCCCGCCGCCACGAGGGGCGATGTGGACTCCTGTGCTTGCCGCGTACGTGATGGCGCTGACCACGTCCGAGACCGAGCGGCACAGAACCACGAGCCGCGGCCGCACCTCCCGGTAGGCGTGGTTGACCGGGCGGCGGATCGCGTCGTAGCCCGGCGACTCAGGGCAGAACAGCTCCCCGTCGAGTGACTTGGCGAACTCGGCTAGGTCGGACACGAGTCCGACACTATGAGCGACGCGACGACGGGTCTTGAACGAATCGCGCAGGCTCAGACGCGCAGTACCGGCCTGCTTCGGGTCGCAAGGAAGGGCTTGTAGGAGGCGGAATGGTCGTGACCACACATGCAGCGATCGAGGTCACCGCCGAGGAGCTGGCTCGGGGTGAGACCGGTCAGGCGAAGGCATTCCCGGCTGAGGTGGGCCTGGTCGGCGTACCCAGCGTCGATCGCCAATCCCGCCATACCGTCCGCACCACGCCGACCCGTCGCGATGGCGCCGGCTTGAGCCAGCGCGAGGAATCCCTGAAAGCGCAACGTCCGTTGGAGAACCTTGGGGCTCATCCCGACTGCGTGCAGGCAGCGGCGGCGCAGCTGGCTCGCGGAGAGTGCCAGGTGGGTGGCCAGGGTGTCGATGTTGATCGGGTGCCAGGGCATCAGCGCCTGCACGGCCTCGCTCACCAGCGGATCCGCGCGGACCGTACTGCGAAACTCCTGCAGCAGGTGGCCCTGCAGATACACGAGTGCCGCTTCGGGCGATCCGGCCCGGGCCATCGCGTCCACAAGACGGTCCGCTGAACTGCGCCACAGCTCCGCCAGGCCCAGCCGCTGGTCCACCAGGTCGTCGAGCACCGTCGGCAGCGGCGGCGCGGTCCCCGGATGGAACCGCACACCCACGATGGTGGTGTGCGCCGGAATGACCTCGACCTCCGGACGGGTCAGCGGACCGACCAACTGAGGCCTGCCACCGATCGGAAAATGGATCTCCACCCCGCCCGTCGGCAGGTGCCGTTGCACGTACGCCGCGTCGCCTGTGCGCTGGATCCAGACCGTCCGCACAACCCCCGCCAACCCCGGCAGGGGAGGATGCTCGACGTAGGAACCCGTTGTGGTCACCCTCGCACTGAAGCGTCCGAACAGGACCGACGTCAAGGCCATCAATGCACTAGGAGCGTCGAGTTGCCTGTACTACGACGTCGCGCAGGTCGGCTGTCTTACCGGCTGGTCCGGGGAGAGTGCGGAGTTGTTCTTCGGCGCTGACGGTCTCCCAGCAGGCGTCGTCCAGGACCGCGGAGATGTCCGCCACCGTGACCGAGGCCTCGGCCGGCGAGTGGTGGTGTCCATGTCCCGCGGAGCTGTGGCCGACGATGAGCAGGGTGCCGCCGGGCGCTACCCAGGCGGAGATACGGTCGTAGAAATCCAACTGCGCCATCGCCGGGTGCGCGTAGTGCGTCGTCACCAGGTCGAACTGCGTGTCTGGACTCCAGACGGTGAGGTCCGCCTCGATCCACCTCACCTGCTCGGACACTCCGCTGATGGTCGCGCGCCGCCTTGCCCGATCGAGCGCATCAGCGGAGATGTCGGCCGCCGTGACCAGCCACCCCTGAGTCGCGAGCCAGATCGCCTCAGCGCCGGCCCCGCACCCGGCATCAAGCGCCGTACCTGGGGTCAGACCGCTTGTCCCGCGCACCAGATAGGGGTTGGGCGGGTTCCTCTCCATAGCTGCCGGTACGCCGCTGCCGCCTTGCCGCCAGCGCTGTTCCCAGTAGTCCTTGTCGAATTCGTGCGTCATCCGTGTCCCTCCGCGATTCGCCTACCTCCCGAGAGTGCCAACCTCGGGCTGTGATGGCAATCATCTTTGCCGAAATGGCAAACGCGACACGGGCTGGAGATCGTCGGCATCCACTCGCCGGAGTTCGCGATCGAGAAGGATGCGGGCAATCTGCAGTCCGCGATCCGCAAGGAGGGCATCGGCTATCCGGTTGCCCAGGACAACAACCTCGCGACGTGGACGGCGTACCGGAACCAGTACTGGCCGGCCAAGTACCTGATCGATGCCGAGGGCATCGTTCGGTCGATCAACTTCGGCGAGGGCAACTACGCCCAGACCTAGGAGCAGATCCGGGAACTCCTCAGCGCAGCGAACCCTGAGGCCAAGCTGCCCGCACGCGTGGACGGCAGCGTGAAGGCCGACGTCGGCGTCGAAGGACGCACCCAGGAGACCTATCTGGCCTACTCGCGATCGACCAATCTGAAGGGCAGTGGCAAGCTCACCCCGAACAAGACCGTTGCCTTCGGCCTCAATCCGGCCCAGTTCGACGACACTTACAGCCTCGGCGGCCAATGGAAGGTCGGCACCCAGAGCGTGACGTCGACCGAGGGCTCACAGGCCCGGGTCAGCTACAACGCCTCGAAGGTCTACCACGTCCTGTCCGGCCAGGGCGCGGTCACAGTCTCCATCGCCGGTGAACCAGACAAGACCGTCACCGTCAGCGGCACCCCGAACGCCTACCAGTTGGTCGACCAGCAAACAGCCGAGCGCAAGACGATGACCCTGACCTACAGCCCTGGCATCCGCCTTCACTTTCAGCTTCGGCTAAGCCGCTTGCGCCGCCGCGAGCCCAATACCAGGCAGACCAGTGGACTGCTCAGCAGACCATTGGTCTGGCTGGTTCTGCCGTAGGGTCAGCGGCAGGACTCACACGCAAAGGAGCATGATGAGCACTCAACACCAGACCTCCGGGCGATCGGCCGACGGGAGCGCCGGCGACGCGGACTACGGCCGGATCGGTGACGGCTACACGTCGTACCGGCAGCCCGAACCGCAGATTGAAGCTGTCATCCGCGCCGCTCTCGGTGACGCCCG
>NZ_DASRXP010000181.1:0-17442 GCF_035687465.1 Kribbella sp. | reverse complement strand
CACCATCCTGGCCAGGTTGTACTCACAGGCGAGGAAGGCGGTCACCTCCGGCACGCGATCCCGGAACGCCCGGATCGCGTTCAGATCGGAGAGAACGCTCTCTGGGGTGAACGATCCAGGCAACGTACTGCGCAGCTCGGTCAACTGGTGAGCGTGGTAGTCGGCCGGTTCGCGTCCGGGTTCGGCAAAGGCAGCCCGGAATCCCTCCAGCCGGTCCTCGATGCTGGACGTGTGCAAGGGCGGCGGGGACATGAAGGCGATGTGCCGGTGCCCTCGGTCGAGCAGGCGCTCGGTCAGGGCCTTTGCCGCCGCAACATTGTCGGTGTGCACGGCCGCGACCGGGATCCCGGACAGATGACGGTCGACGAGTACCAGCGGATAACCGTCCAGCACCTGCCGGAGCAAGCTCGCGTTGTAGAAGTCGCCGTGCACGGGGAAGACGATCAGCCCGTCCACCTCTCCCGATTCGACCAGCGATTCCACGGCCTGTTCCTCGTCGCTCTGCCTTCCACGGGTCCGCCGTACGATCAAATTTGCTCCGTGCTCGGCACACCGCTCCTCGATCGCGCACAGCAGTTCCAGCCCGTACGCCTCCGAAACATCCGGTACGACGAGCGCGATGCTGCCGGGCAGATCCCTCGATCGCGCGGGACGAAGCGCCAACCGCCCCTTCAGCGGCACGGTGATCCCGTCGAGATCAGGCAGCCGCTTCACCACGAACGACCCCTTGCCGCGGATCCGCTCGATCAGCCCAGCCTCGCGCAGCACCTCAAGCGCCCGCTTGGACGTAATCCGACTGACCTCAAACTGCGCCGCCAACTCCATCTCGGAAGAAACCCGATCCCCCGGACCCAGCACACCCCGCCGAATCTCCTCCAGCACATGCGTACTGATCCGCTCATACAACAGAACCATCGTCACCTCCCGGCAGGTTGACATACCAAACCAGCCAGGTACCAGGGAGGGCAAGTGGTCAGCGGGTCCGGCGGCGGCCCGCGCCCATGAGGAGGTCGGACCACGGATCGCCGGTCGCCCGCGGGGCGCTCCAGCCGGGGTTGGTCCAATGCGGCCAATCCCGGGTGTGGTCGCTGAGCCGCAGGCTCAGGGCGGCCGGCGGTTCGAACTCGACGCCCAGACCAGCGCACACGTCGTGACCGTGCAGAATCAGCTCGAGGGCGCCGCGGGCCGCGAAGTCGGCGGCTGGTCGAGCCACGACCCGGGGTCGCCGCCAGATCACGGCGCCGGCACCCGGTTCGGCCGCGGCGATCACCGCCGACAGGATCCGGGTCACGGTCCCCAACGCCTCGACGAGGTCGTCCGGTCGCGGGTCCGCGCCCATGCTGAACTCACCCCAGCCCCAGTCCGGATACCCGTCCTGCTTGCGGGAGGCGAGGAAGATCGCGACCGCGAGTACGGCGTCGACGGTGTGGTCGGCGGTCTTGGCACAGCTCCAGCTCAGCGTGCCGGCGGGCACCGTCCAGTCGCGGTCCACACCCGAGCCCCACGACGAGACCACCAGTGCCGCAACCTCGTCGAGGTCCGCGCGGGTGAACGGTCCGGTCACGCCGTCGCCCTCCGGTTTGTCGCCCTGGTGGCGGATGGTACCGCCGGACGAGAGCACCCACGAGCCAACTGACTCGCCCGACGAGCCTCGATCCAGTGATCTGCGTCAGACCGGCTGAGAACGGCCAGCCAGCACCGACACCCGACATGTTGACCTATACCAACCGATGCGGGTCATGCCGCTCGACCGGGAGAAGCCCCGGAGCTCATCCCGGTTACGAGATGACCGTTTGCCCGGCGGCGATGCTGGCGGGGGTGTGCTTGGCGATGTGGATGGCTACGTAAGCGGCGTCGCGGCCGGCGCCGCCGGTCAGCATTGAGGCGAAGGCGTACTGGAAGAGCAGGCCGAGGAAGTACAGGCCGGGGATCGTGGTCGAGACGCCGCGGTGCTGGGCGGGCCAGCCGTCGTCGCCGAGTACGGGTCCCTCGATCCAGCTGAAGTCGCGCCGGAAGCCGGTACACCAGATCACGTTCTCCACGTCCAGAACGCGGCCGTCCGCGAGCAGCGGCTGCCCGTCCCGTACGCCGACCATGCGGTCCTCCACCCGTTCCACCCCAGCGGCGGCCAGGTCGGCCGACTTCACCCGCAACAGCGGACCGCCCTCGTTGCGTACCTCGGGCTGCATCTTCCGGCCGATCGGAGTCCGCTCGGTCAGCAAGTGGTTGGCGGCGAACCAGAGCACCTTCATGATCTGGCGTGCCGGACGGCCCTCGATCGAGAACGGGATCTCGCCCCGGGCCGGCCCGCAGAGGATCGTGCGATGCCCGGACCCGGCGATCTCGTGCGCCAGGTCCGCCCCCGAGTGGCTCGCGCCCACCAGCAGCACGTCACACGGCAGCAACTGCGACGGATTCCGGTACTCCGACGAGTGGAGCTGCCGGATCCCCGGATCCAGCTCGCCGGCGAACTCCGGGGTGTACGGAAGGTGCTGACCGCCCGTGGCCACGACGACCTGGGCCGCCTCGAACACCTGCTCCCCCGCCGACACCACGAACCCACCGGACTTCCGTCGTACGCCGTCGACAAAGACACGCGGTCGCACCGGCAGCCGGTGTTCCGCGACGTACCCCTCCAGGTAGTCCGCCACCTGCTTGCCGGTGGGGAACTCGAACGGCTTCGCGGGAAAGCGCCCGCCCGGCAGAGCGTCGTACTTGGCCGGGGTGTAGAGGCGCAGCGAGTCGTAGCGCCGTCGCCACCCGTCGCCGACCCGGTTGTTCTCGTCGAGAATCACGAACGACCGGCCCTGACGCGCGAGGTGGTAGCCGAGCGCGAGCCCGGTCTGCCCGGCCCCGATCACGACGGTGTCGAACTGTTCGCGCCGGCCGGGTCCGGTGAGATGCGGAGTGGTCATGGTGTCCCCCTTTGTGCGGATGACACCGAACTTAGAAGCGGACTACCTCTGACCGCGTCGACCGAACTGCCCATCTCCGCGCGCCCGGCAGTGGGTATTCCTGCCCATTGCCGTCCTCAGACCAGATCGTGTTCGTACGCGTAAGCGGTCGCCGCGGCCCGGGACGGGAGATCGAGCTTGGTGAAGATGTTGCTGAGGTGCCTGGCCACGGTCTTCTCACTGATGACGAGCTCGGTCGAGATCGCCCGGTTGGTCCTGCCGGTCGCCACCAGAGCCAGCACTTGCAGCTCTCGCGCGGTGAGCCCGCAAGCTGTCCCGGTCGTCACCCTCCCCGCCAGCGCCTCCACTCGAGCGAGTTCCGGTACGGCTCCGAGCTGCCGGAAGATCCACTGCGCGGCATCGAGTTCCATCTCGCACGCATCCTCGTCACCGAGCTCGCGACAGGCCTGCCCGATCAGCACTCGCGCCCGCCCGGCCTCGAACGGTGCGTCGATCTGCTGCCACCCGATCCACGCGCGTCGCAGGTCCTCCAGCGCCGCCTTACCGTTGCTCTCAGCAAGCAGTACCGCGCCGAGGGAGTGCGCGCAGCTTGCCCTCAGGTACGGCGCATCCGCGTCCGCGGCGATCGCCGCAAGCTCCTCCGCCGCTGAACGCGCCTCGGCCAGGTCAGCGCCGGCCAGCAGGATCTCGACGAAGGCGGGCAACAGGCGCGCCCTGACGAACGGTCCTCGCGCCTCGTCCAGGGACCGCTTGATTCCCGTGGTCGCGTCAGCGAGACGACCTTGCGCGAGGCGCAACAACGAGAGTCCCGGCTGCGGCAAATGGCCCCAGTGGTTGGCTTTCCGGTACGCCGACTCGGCTGCCGCGAACTCGCCCCGGAGCCGGTGCAACTCTCCTTGGACGTAGAGCGCCATGCCGACCGCCGGCTGGCCCGGTGGTTCGGAGAGCCGTTCGTAGGCCTGTTGCGCCTCGTCCATCGCGTCCGGCCACGCGCCGTGCAACTGCATCAGTTCGGCACGATGGACCAGGCACTGCCCACGGTAGGGAACCAGGTCGGGTTGCGATTCACACCACAGGCTCAGCGCGCTGGTCCACTCCCCCGCCCGGCGGAGGTCGAACGTCAATTGGCAGACGAAGATCGTCGCGCAGTACGCGACCCCGGCCACGGCCGGGGACACCTCGCCGGCGGTGACGGCGACCATCACCTCGTCGAGCAGCGCGATCGCGCGGCGGGTGTCGCCGAGGTCAATCGAAGCCTGCGCTCTGCCGAGCCTGGCCAAGGCGGTCAAGGTCGGATCCTCGTACCGTTCGCCGATCTCGATGGCCCGGTCGAACAGCCCGCAGGCCGTCGTGGGGTCGCCTTCTGTCTCGAGGATCTGGTGGGCCGCCGGCACCAGCACGTAACCCTGTTCCACACAGTCGCGGCCCGCGTCGTCCAGCAGCCGCTGCGCTCGCGCCAGCCAGCCGCCGCCCCGGGCGAGCTCGCCCGCGTTGAACAACTGGAAGGCGAGCCAGAATCCACATCTGGCGGCTCGCTCGACCTCGCCCGCCGCGGCCAACTGCTGGTAGGCGCGCGCCAAGGCCTCGACGCTCTCGCTCTCGCGGCCGATCAGATAGGCCGACAGACCGACACGTTCCAGATCCTCCGCGTCGAGCGGTGACTCGCGGTCGGCAGCCGACAGCAGCTGGTAGCCGTCCGCCCAAGCGTGCTGGGCGAAAGACTCCCGACCTGCTGCGAGTGCGTCCATCTCCTGCTTCCCCGCCGGCCAGTAGGCACGGTCCACGCCACTCAGCCTAGATCCGGCGCTCGCGGGACCGAAAGGTGTCCGAGGACCCCGGTGGCCTGCCAGCATTCGCCCATGACCGTCAGTCGCCCGTCGGTACCGGCCTTCGCCACCGTTCCCGTCGCAGCAATCGCTCTCTCGGTGGGGATCGTTCTCACCGCACTGTCCGGCCGCTACGGCTATCACCGCGACGAGCTCTACTTCCTCGTCGCGGGCGATCACCTTGCCTGGGGCTACGTCGACCAGCCACCGCTGACTCCCCTGCTGGCCCGGATCTCGACGGCGATCCTCGGCGACCCCCCGATGGGTCTGCGAGTGGTCGCGACGATCGCCGCTGCCCTGACCGTTGTGGTGGTCGCGCTGATCGCGCGGGAGTTCGGCAGCGACCGGCGTGCGCAGATCCTGGCCGCGGTGTGCGCCGCCGTGTCGGGATTCCTGCTCGGCACCGGCCACATGGTTTCCACCGCGACATTCGACCTGCTCGCCTGGATGGTGATCGGTCTGTTCGCGGTGAGGTTGCTCCGCACAGGGGACGGGCGCTGGTGGATCGCGCTCGGTCTGATCACCGGGATCGCGTTGGAGAACAAGTACCTGGTGGTTCTCCCACTGGCCGCGCTGCTCGCCGCAGTACTGGTCGTCGGCCCTCGGTCGGTACTACGAAGCTGGTGGCTCGTTGGCGGTCTGGCGGTCGCCGGGATCATCGCAGCGCCGAACCTCGTCTGGCAGGCCACGCACGACTGGCCCCAGCTCACGGTCGCCGGCGGAATCAGCGAGGACGACGGCACCGAGAACCGGATCATGTTCATCCCGCTGCAGATCCTCCAACTGTCACCCTTCCTCGTCCCCCTCTGGATCGCGGGCTTCCTCCGACTGTGGCGCACGCCGAGCCTGCGGTGGTCCCGCCCGGTCGCCTTGGCCTATCCCTTGCTTTGCGTGCTGGTCCTCGCCCTCGGCGGCAAGTCGTACTACGCCCTCCCGCTGCTGCTGATCCTCGTCGCAGCCGGCTGTCAGCCCACGATCGACTGGGTCTTCCGCGGTTCCTCCAGGCGAGTCCTCGTCGGCGCCGGGCTCGTCCTCACCGCGCTGACCTCAGCACTGTTCACGCTCCCGGTCCTGCCTGCGTCGGCCGTGAACTTCGTCCTCCCGATCAACGCCGAGCAGGGCGAACAGCTCGGCTGGCCCGAGCTCACCGCCACCGTGGCCACCGCGTGGAACCAACTCCCTGCCGAGCAGCGAGACCGCGCGGTCATCTTCGCCGGGAACTACGGCCAGGCAGGCGCCCTCGCCCGCTACGGCCCGGACCACGATCTGCCGGCCCCGTACTCGGGTCACATGAGCTTCGCCGACTGGCCCGCGCCCCCGGACACCCAGACCGGTCCGGTCCTCCTGGTCGAACAAGAACGCACCCCGAGCTACGAGGCCCACTTCGGCCGCTGCGAGCAAGTAGCCACGGTCGACAACGGCTTGGACGTCGACAATGAAGAACAGGACACAGCCGTCGTCCTCTGCACCGGTCCGACGGAGGCATGGTCCACCCTCTGGCCCAACCTCCGCCGCTACTACTGAATCCGGGAAGTCAGGCTGGTGGTGCGACCGTTGCGTCCGGGCGGTTGGAGCGGCGAAGTGCGTCCGCCACGAAGCCGTTGGCTTTCAGTTCCTCGACGAAGTCCCGCAGAAACTCGACAGTCGCCGGTTTGCGGCTCTTCGTCGTACCCATCGCCTGCTTGATCTCCATGAACGCACCCTCAACGACCCGAACCCCCGGAGTCCTGTCGACGAACTCGATCACCGGCTGGCGGATCCCCGCGCCGGCCTCCAGCCCCTGCGCCAGGAACGCGTCGACCCCCTCGTCACCGCGCACGACACTCGCGTGCTGCAACGTCCGCGAGAGATACAGGTCGTACGCCGACCCGTCCTTCACCCCGACCCGCACACCCTCACGATCCACCTCCCCCACCTCGACGATGCCGGACCCTTCGGGGACCACATACACCCCTTCGATCACGACGTACGGCGCAGTGAAGGCAACCTCTTCCTCCCGCGCCGGATCCACCGCGAGGAAACACACATCGGCCAACCCCGACGTCATCGCCTCGAACGATTTCCGCGCCGCATCGAAGCACACCAAGTCCACCGGCACCCCCAGCCGCTTCCCCAACTCCCGCGCCAGCTCCACCGTCACCCCACCCGGCGCCTCCGCAGTCCCCTGCGCCAACACCGGATTCCCGAGGTTGATCGACGCCCGCAAACTCCCCGTCGGCGCCAGATCCCCCACCACACCCGCATCCACAACGCTCATCTTCCCAACCTACTTCTCCTACTCGGTCAGGCTCTCCAAAACCTGAGGCAGCTGGCCGGGGCGCGCCACTATGGTGGTCCGATGACGTCGGTCAAGCAGTTCCAAGTCACCTTCGACTGCGCAGAACCTGAGCGCGTCGCTCGCTTCTGGTGCGAGGTGTTGGGGTACGTCGTACCGCCACCACCGGAGGGGTTCGCGACCTGGGACGACTTCGAGCGCACGCTGCCGCCGAAGCGTCAGGGTGCAGCGTTTGCCTGCAGTGATCCCACAGGTGTAGGCCCGCGCCTGTTCTTCCAGCGCGTCCCCGAAGGCAAGGTCGTCAAGAACCGGGTGCACCTCGACGTGCGAGTCGGCACCGGCCTCGTCGGCGAGGAGCGCCTGGCCGCGCTCGAGGCCGAATGCGCCCGCCTGCTCCCCCTCGGCGCGACCCGCGGACAACTACTGCTCGCCGACGACGAGAACGAGTCCTGCCTCAACATGCAGGACATCGAAGGCAACGAGTTCTGCCTCGACTAAGCGGCCGTAAATTGGTTGGCCGATGCGGTGGCCGGGTTGGTATCGTGCCGTGGTCCGTGACATCGCGCCTGGAGGTGAGACCCCATGAACGCTGTAGCGCAGTGGGTGCTCCCCCTCCCGTGGTCACGGGCGGGCGACTGACGTAGGTGTCGCCGGGAGCGCCTCGAGAAGTTCGGCACTCCCGAAAGGAAACACCTATGAACTCTTTGCCTTTCACTCCACGGCGTGGTGCCCACGCCGTGACGATCTCCCGGGTCGCTGAGAATCAGTGGCACGCGGTGGAGAACGACCTGGTGGTCGGCCGCGGTCACGCTTCGCGCCGGCTCGACGGCCGCACCTTCCTCAGTATCGACACCTGGCGCGACGCGATCTTCGACCTGCTCGCCCTCGCCATGGTGGCCGACCGGCCCGAACCCCTGTACACGGTGGTCGACGAGACCGATCAAGACCTGGCGGCCAGCTGGGAACGGGCCGGGTTCGCGAGTTGGCGCCGCGAGCTCGAGTTCGCCGTACCGACAGATCGGCGGGTCACTCCGGCGCCCCTGCCCCCCGGGGTGGTGATCGCCGGTGAGGTTGCCGAGAGTCCGCTGCGCGAGCTGGACCAGGCGATTCGCGCCGAGGTCGAGGCCAGTGTCGGTTGGCAGACGATGCCGGCAGAAGTGCTGCCCTGGCAAGGCGGGACGAGACCGATCGACCCGTCGAAGTACACAATCGCTGCACGGCACAATCAGTACGTCGGCCTACTCCGGCTGGCGACGATGACCCGTCAACCGCGGATCGGCCTGATCGCGGTCCGCGCCGGCGAGCGGCGTACCGGCATCGCCCGGGCCCTCCTGACCCAGGTGCTGGCCGACCTCCACCGCGCCGGCATCGAAACGGCCTCGGCCGAAGTCAACGAAACCAACGAGGCCGCAATGGCACTGTTCGAGAGCTTCGGCGCCCGCCCGACAGGCAGCAACCTGGAACTGGTCCACCAGCAGGAAAAGGCCTGACATGTCCAAAGCCTCAGGCGGCATCGAAGTCGAGGGCACCGTCATCGAGTGTCTCCGCAACGCCAACTTCCGCATCGAACTCACCAACGGCCACAAGGTCCTAGCCCACATCAGCGGCAAAATCCGCAAGAACTACATCAAAATCCTCCCCGAAGACCGAGTCCTAGTAGAACTAAGCCCCTACGACCTAACCCGAGGCCGAATCATCTTCCGCTACCGCAACTGACCCCACCCCCCGCGCTCGGCAGCCGCCGAGCGCGGGAACCAGGTTTGGGGATGGGCACCCACCTCAGCCACACCACGACGCCCGGACACCCACCCCAGCCACAGCGGGACACATGGGCACCCACCTCAGCCACAGCAGGACACATGGGCACCCACCTCAGCCCCAGCAAAGGGGGTGCGGGTGGCGAAGCCCCCGCCCGCGCCAAGCGAAGCGCAGGCGCACAAATGACGGAAGCGGCATGGCTCACGCTTTCTGTGAGCACATGCCGCGGCCGATGACGTGGGCGATACTGGGTTCGAACCAGTGACCTCTTCGGTGTGAAGGCGGATCCCCCGTATCAACGCACACAAGGTGGTCCTCATCCGCCTGCAGAATCGGCTTCACCTATCGAGCAAGAGTGCTGGCATCCACATGGCTTGCTGCCTTTCCGCTGCCTCCACGACAGCTTCCATGCCATTCGCACCAGGCCCGGCTACTGCCCATCCAGCCCACAAGCGCGAGTCCTGCACACTCCGTGGCCGTCCGAGACAGCACACGACGGTTGTCACTCAGTTAGGCACTCGCTCAGGGCACCGGCAACACCGCTTCGCGTATGAATTCGGTACTCACGTCCCACCTGCTGCCTATGCGGCTCAAGTCAGCCCCAACCCAACGGTGCCAGGGTCGGCTCCCATGGCCGATTGTTTCCGCCCTTCCTAGCTGGCCAAGCCCCGCACACAGCCGACCCATGGCGCCTGCGCCCGGGCAAGTCGGTCCCCTCTAGGCAACTGAGCCGCCGTGTCTCGGTTGGCAGAATCTATCCACATGAGGCCGTCCTAGACTAACGGAGTCGATCCCTTCACCTACAGTGATCAGATCGATACCATCACGACTGGCGTAACGCGAGAGCAGGACGACCGATTAGTGAGTGAGACCCACAGCATGGGGATCACTGGCTGCGTCCAGGCGGGCTCATCCAATAAAGCATGGGAGCAGCATAGAAATGTTTCGCCGGGTTCACCTATCGAGGTTCAAGTCGATCCGCACTGACGCCACTATCGACCTATCGCAACTCACCGTAATTACTGGCGCAAACAGCAGTGGCAAGAGCACGATACTTCAATCCCTGCTCCTGCTCGCCCAAACGGCTCGGCATAATGGTGCCGATCGGCAACTGGTTTTGAACGGTCCGCTCGTGCGAATGGGCGAGTTCGACGAGGTGCTAAATTCAGGTGGCTCGGCCAACAGTTTCCGCCTTGGTATTGAGGTAGCGCCGCTTCCGACTCATTCCATGAGCGGCACAAGAGACCTCCTTCGCAGGGCGGAGAATCCGTCACTCGTCTCTATAGAATGGACATTTGGCGATCGCCCGATCAAGCCTCATGCCCCGGGTAGTGATACCAACAACTACCCGACCATGAACGAGATGAAGTTCAACGTCTATTTCGACACAAATCAAGAAATTGCCCAAAGCTATTCCATGGCAATTCGCAGGCATCGATGGAACGTTGAGACTAGAGCACGCAATGATGGCTACTCTGAATTACCCCCTGAATATCTCGACGCCTTGGCATGGCGGGTCGAAGTCGACCGAGGGTCACGAGCCGAGTTTAAAGAGCAAGAGCAGTTCAACGACGTTCGCGGCGTGCAGTTCAATCACTACCTTCCGATCGCGCTGCTGTCGAGATATGATTTCAATATTGAAGTTGCAACCATCTTCGTTGACATACTAATAGGCCGCGGGAACTCACCGCTTGCAATATCACTAGGTGTCTCAACTGGACTATTCCGTCAAATTTGGCCAGCCGTTCAGCAGGCTATCGGGGACGCCTACAGCGGGCCAGATCCAATGACTGATCATGAAATCGGCAGCACGGACGTCGCCAACTGGATTCGAAAACAACCAAATACCGCCAGAAGGCGTATCGTGAGGCGAATCCAGCTATCTCGGGATGAAATCATAGACTATTACGTAAATTCTGAAGATGAAGCCTACTGGTGGCTAGATCGATCGAGTCTCCCCCGCCACCTCCAGCTTGGGATATCCACGATCCGCGCTGAGATTGAAACCATTCGCTATCTAGGCCCACTGCGGATCCAACCTAGTCCGGTATATCCGGTCGCGACCAGCCTTGGCTCCAAAGATGTCGGACCTAGCGGACAATGGACAGCATCGGTTCTTGATGAGCATAAGAATGTTGTAATCCAATACGTTCCCCCATCCAGTCTTCCGTTCGGCGGCGAAGCACCGACAGTTGTCTCCACGAAACTTGGAGACGCAGTTGATGACTGGATGAACTACCTTAAAGTTGCTACTGCAGTGCACACATACGACCGCGGAAGCCTAGGTCATGAACTGAAGGTTGAAACGGCGACCTCAAGCAAACCGGTGTCACTTACGCATGTTGGAGTCGGAGTCAGCCAATGTCTCCCCGTAGTTGTGTCGTTGCTGCTCGCCCCTGAGGGCTCGATGACCTTGTTGGAGCAACCTGAACTCCACCTTCATCCAGCCGTACAGTCCCGCCTGGCTGACTTCTTGCTCGCAATGACACTGACTGGCAGGCAATGCCTGGTCGAGACACATAGTGAATACCTGGTCAACCGACTTCGTCTGCGAATAGCCGAGGGGAAGGGCGGAGATATTCAAGATGACGTCTCTATCTATTTTACTGAGATCAAAGATGGAAACTCGTGCTATTCAGCTGTCGCCCTGAACGAGTACGGGGCCATAGAGAACTGGCCAGAAGGATTTTTTGATCAGTCACAAAGCGATGCGGAAGCGCTTTTGATGGCTGCGATGAAGAAGAGATCAAAGCGGGGGAAACGTGCGAAGTCTGATTGATCCGGGATTCATTGCACTGCATGGCCCAGTGACCAGGGATTATTTAGAAGATCATGTCGAGAGCGTCGTAAGTTGGGCCGCGGCCATCCGAGCGGGCGATCTGAAGAACTTCATACCACCACGACTGCTAGAGCGGTTGGCAACTCTAGAACTCTACCCTCTAAGGCAGACCTACGACAAATTGCTGAAGGAAGCTCGCATTTCAGCATACTCCGGTTCCGATATAGCCACCCTGATTCACGAAATCATTGATCGATCTGAATCGATAGATGACCTCGTGGTGGATTTCGAGGGTGATTCTTTCGAAATCGATCCCGCTAGCGAACTAGGTCTGCCGTGCAACTGTCATCCAGACCTCGACGATCTCACCGTTGCGGCCTGGACGGCGTGTGCCGCACTCAGCCTCCGAGCCAACCTGCCACACGCAAACTTCTTTCTCACTCAACGTACCTCAGCGTCCGGCTCGCTAAGCGGAAGGTATGAGTTCGAGCGGATTCTATATTTCGATGATATCGAGATAGAAGATGCCGCGGGGGAATACCGATTGCCGCTCGGTTTCGAACTACGCGAAGCGGCCAAAGCCTTTGGCCCAGCCACACTCCTGCGGGACGCATTGGTCGAGAAGCGAAACCTGACATTCGCCTTGCAAATTGGTGGAGAGGACGCGCATCCAGACGAGGAGTGGAAGGAGAGATCCATCGACCTAGCGCCAACCTTCATTTCCGACCTTAAGACGCCCGATATCCTGAACAATGAGTCGCTTCTTCGCAGGGTTATCAAGGCTATCTCAGAGATTTCCCTAAACGTCGCCCAGGAAAAGACCCACGCATTGCGCAAGACCGCGAAGGCTGGATCGGCTCAAATTAAGGATGGAGAATACTCAGCCTGGCGTCACGACGTAGACCACGAGTGGCACGTCCATTACTGGCGGGGCCCAGGCGGGGTAATCCAATTCGCATCGGTAAACGTCCACAACCACTTTGCGATCCCCAAGCTCACGCGCTCTGCATGAGGCTGTACTTGTATGATCGGCATATTTTATGGATTCCGAGCCGGGCGAATAAACGAGCCGATTCAACCCGGTATATCTTCATGAAGCTGTCGCAATACCCAATTCCATCGAAACCCTCGTGATACCTCATCACCCGAACCTGATTTGATGGGTTGGACGGCGGAAGCAGATCCATCATGGGGATCGATGATCCGCACGCCGGCGTAGCGGAGCACAGCCAGGGACGCATGCCAAGCAGGGTGGCCCGCAAGGTCATGCTTAGCGAAAGGCACCGCAACCGTTGGAGTGCGAGATCCTAGCGCCGCGCAGAGAGTGGTCAGTGGATAGGTGTTTGCGTTTCCGTTTGCCCACGCATTCAAGGTATTGAATGTTAATGGAGCTGCTACTACCGCATCGGCGCGCGGAATGCGTTGGGGGTCACTAGGACGTCGATTTCCGCTCACGACAGTCAAGCCGTTCAAATCTTGGCTTTCGAGCCATGGGAGGGCAGCATCGGTGGGAATGATGTAGGCATCCCAGCCCTGCTCGCGGGCGGCGCGTATCCCATCTCCAGCCCGAGAGGCGAGCGGGGCGCCGCAGACGACGATGTAGAGGGTGCGGTTGGTCACGCGAGGACTCCTGCGCGGGTTGCGATGGCGGTTAGGGCTGGGGTGGGTTTGCGGGAGCGCTTGAGTAGTTCGCGAACCAACTCGCGGGCGATGGTGTGGTAGCGGATCGACTCTGGCGCGACTCGTTCTGCTTGCTGCAAGTGAAGGATTGCTTCCATGTCGTTCTTGGCTTGGGCTTGCGCCCAAGCGAGGTCGATATGCAGGCGTGAACGGCGGCCTTGGAGACCGGCCGGCATAGCCTCCGTGTCGATCTCGGTAGCGATGCGAAGGACGCCGCTGGGGTCTCCGAACTCGGCTGCGACTGAGGCTCGGTGGATCAGGACATTGGTGGGACCGAAAGCCGTCCACCAGTGATTGCCGTCGTGGGCCAGGAGGTCGGCGAGCTGCCCCGCTGTTGCTAGCCGCTCGGTGGAGGTTGCGCGGTCCGAGCGGCGCGCGGCGATGACTGACGCGATGAGCCAGAGGGAACCTGCCAACGAGACGGCGTCTGGTGCATCAGAGCCGGTGAGGGACATGAGTCCTTCGGCTGAACGGACGGCGACTCGTTCGGCATCGTCGGTGCGCTGGCTTCGGAGGAGTGCACAGACGACCTGGTAAGCGGCCATCCCCTGGGCAGTTTTTGACTCTGCCGCCAGGGCGGCGTGAGTCGCACGGTCGGCGGCGAGCCAGCCGAGCTGATGCTCTCCGACCTTGGTCAGGAGCTTTGCGGCGGCGGAGTAGACCGAGCATCGGGCGAGATGCGTCTCGCGGCCGTCGCGACCCTGATAGCCGTCGTAAGAGTCGGCAGCCTGGATCAGGTCAGGCAGCATTGCCGTTGCGGACTGGTACTTGGCTGCCTGGTAGGCCTGATTGACCTGGACGGCTCCGGTGCGGAGCTGCGGAAGCGGCCACGGAACCGTGCGCTCCCCCAGCAAGTGGTGATAGCTCGCGAGCTGGCTGCGGACCGCATCAACCGCAGTCACCTGCTCCGAGGCGTCGGGCGCTAGTACCCAGTCGCGCCCGACTAGGTCGGCTACGTCGATGCGGAGGACGGTTGCTAGGTCATTCAGGGTGGACAGTCGATCGACACCACGAATACCGCGCTCGACCTGGGAGAGCCAGGACCGCGACATCCCGATGAGGCCAGCCAGGGCATCCTGCGACATACCGCGCCGCTTGCGGTAGGCCCCGATGCGCTCACCTACGTGCATCTGCACTTCCCCTCGTTGATCTGATCCCTCTAGTCAACCGTCTCCGAGCTCGATCAATGCGCAAAAAAGTGCGCAGCATCCACAGTGCACACCGGTCGCGGAATTCGCCTTGACGCTGTTCCCATGAACGAACCGACCACTCAGGAGCCCACCCGCTTCGGTCCCGGCGCGGCGGGCGGAATGCCCTCCGAGCGAGCCACACGGCGGATGTACGCCGCCGTGAACGGTGACAGTCGCTCTACCTCTGTCGGCGGGACTCCGCCACGCAAAGCGGCCAGAACCGCCGCCATCGTCTCGTTTCGAGCTTGCTCGTGGGCGGTCTCCGTCTTGCGATATCGAGCCGTGGCCGAAGTCAGGTCTGCACGTAGGTCAGTCACCCGACCACTGTATCGCACCACGCTTGCGCAATTCGTAGAGTATGGATACCGTGGTGCGCACCTTAGTTTCGCTTCACGTTCTGGTTCGTCCCAGACAAGCGACGCCCCGGCGGTTGCAGCCGCCGAGGCGTCCGGGTCGCCCCAGTCCCTTCACGAACAGGAGCACAACCCAATGAGCATCATCCACCTGTCGGCAGTCAGTAGCCAGGAACCATCCGCAGCCGACCTGGCTGCGATTGAGTTGGAATGGCCGTTGATCGAGGCCGATCTCGATCTGTTGAACGCGCACATCGCGTTCTACAACGCCGGATCGTCTCCGTCGGAGCTCGACTGGCGGCGAGTGCGCCGCGCTGAGCACCAGGTGCTCACTGTCACCCGCGACCTGGCCAACCGCGACCTCGGTACGGAGGTCGTGGCGTGAGCCGCCGGACAGCACCGCAGCCGGTCAGCTTCCGGCAGATTCTCGCGACGCGCCTTGGCGTCGAGGAGGACGACCTCTACGACGAACTTGAGGCCCGTCTCAGCACCCTGTGGGACACGGTGACCGGTGACGCACCGGCCGACTCCGCAGAGGTCGCCACCGCCCACGGAGACCTGTGGGCGCTGGGCTGGCTCGTTGACGACGCCCGCCGCGAACTCGCCGTACGGGAGGCCCGCTCATGAGCACACCGCTTCGCAGCACCTACCCGGTGCCGGTTGAGGACCTGATCCCGGCCGCCCGAACGCTTGTTGACAAGACGGGCGGTATCCCGTCGCAGAACCAGATGATGAAGCACTTCCGGATCGGCAAGGAGAAGGCCAAGGCCGTCCGGCTGGCGCTGATCGAGGAAGACGCTGCAACCACGGCGACGCACCTGCATACCGTGCCGGACCCGGCCGACACCGAGCCCGAAACCGTGGCCGAGTCGACCGGTGATGAGATGCCCCCCGCCGTCGAGGAGGAGGCATCTCCGCAGGTCACGGCAGCCGTAGAACCGGGAATCGTTGCCGTACTCCCCCAGTCTGAAGAGGTCCCCACGGCTTCCCCTCAGGATGCCCCGCCCGTCCGGTCGTGGCCGGTCCTGCTGCTCGCTCTGCCCGCGTTCGTCGCGGTCTGGTCCGGCTGGGTCGGACTCGGCACGCTGACCGGGTTCGGCGTGGTCCACCCGCTGCCCGGGATCGCGGACGGCTTCACCATCAACTCCGCCATAACGCTCCCGATCGGAGTCGAGACCTACGCCGCATTCGCGCTGCGGGTCTGGCTGTCCGGGCAGGTCCCGGCATCGGCTCGCCGGTTCGCGAAGTGGTCCGCACTGAGCGCCCTGGTTCTAGGCGCGCTCGGTCAGGTCGCCTACCACCTGCTAGAGGCAGCCGGGGTCACCCGGGCGCCGTGGCAGATCACCACCGTTGTCGCCTGCCTGCCCGTTGCCGTGCTCGGCATGGGCGCCGCGCTGGCCCACCTCATCCACGCCCGCCCGAGCGAGGGGAACTGATCATGACCGAGCCACTGAACGACGTGCCCGAGCCGATCGACCTGGACGCCCGCCGTGCCCGCCGCGACGACGCCACGCAGACGCCGGACGACAATGCCGGCCAAACCGTCCCGCTGTCGGCAGGTGAGGTTGAGCGGATGGACACCGCCTACGAAGTCGCCCTAGACGACGACACCGACACCGATCCCGGAGCGGGCAGAGTCCTCACACCGGTTGACCGGCCCGGCCTGCCGGTACCGGTCGCGGCCGGTGAACGGATGCCGATCATCCCCGTGCACCTGCTCCCGCAGAACCTGCCCGCCACGATCCGCAAAGCGCTGGCCCGGTCCGGTCACGTGGCGCTGTTCCACACGGTCCGCTCGCCTTGGTATGGCGCGAAGCTGGGCTGGTTCGCCGGTCGCGGCTTCACGCGAGTGGTGCGGAATCAGATCGCCTGGTGGTGGGTGCCGAACTCGTTTGCCCTTGAGCAGAAGGCCGCTGACGCCTCCGAGCTGAAGGAGTGGGAGAAGATCCACCGCCAGTTGAAGGCAACCCGCCTGTGGCGTGGTGGCGTTCTGACGGCTCAGAACATCGGCCTGGCCGTTAGTGCGCCGATCCTGTGGAACGCCGCTCCTGCAGGGCTTCTAGCGGCTGCGGGCGCCGGTGCGGTGGCTGGGCTGGCGCACTACGGGCGTCCGGCTGGTCAGACCTTGGTCGGTACTGCGGTGGTCGCGCCTCGGTTCCGGAAGCTGAACTCTGACATCGTGCTGCGCGCCTACTATGCGGCCGGTCTGGGCAACCCGGACAAGACCGACAAGCAGGTCAACTTCGGGTCGACGATGTCGCGGGATGCCAGCAACACCGGTACCGAGGTAGTCATCGATCTGCCGTGGGGGCTGGGCTGGACTCAAGTCGTCAACGCCAAGGAGAAGATCGCTTCTGGTCTGGATGTCCATGTCCGGCAGGTGTTCCTGACTCCCGACGACTCGTCCAGCCGCCGTCACAAGCTGTTCGTTGCCGACGTCGACCCGTTGGGGATTCCGGCCGGTACCACCGACATGCTGGACGGGAAGCGCCGTTCGATCTGGCGGCCGGTCCGGTTCGGCCTGGACGAGCGCGGCCGACTCGTTGGGCTGTCGCTGCCGTGGTTCTCGCTGCTGGTCGGTGCCCAGCCCCGCAAGGGCAAGACGTTCTCCGCCCGCCTGGTGGCACTGCACGCAGCGCTTGACCCGTACGTGCGGCTGATTGTTG
>NZ_DASRXP010000180.1:0-2983 GCF_035687465.1 Kribbella sp. | reverse complement strand
ACTCTTGAGACTCCTTTCGTTGCTTCAGAAGCAGCGGGACTGGACTGGGCCCGACTTGGCCGCGCGACTTGGTATCTCCACGCGGACGTTAAGGACCGACATCGAGCGGCTGCGGACGCTCGGGTATCCGGTGCACGCTCAGCCGGGCGTTGCGGGCGGGTATCGGCTGGGCGCGGGCGCTGCGCTGCCGCCGTTGTTGCTGGATGACGACGAGGCGGTGGCTGTTGCGGTTGGCCTCCGTACTGCGGCCGGCGGGAGCGTGACCGGCATCGAGGAAGCCTCGGTCGGGGCGCTCGTGAAGCTTGAGCAGGTGTTGCCGTCGCGACTGCGGCATCGGGTGAACGCGATGCAGGCGGCTGTGGTCGCCGTACCTGGGTCCGGGCCGACCGTCGACGGCGAGGTGCTGACGGCGGTCGCGACCGCGATCCGGGCTCGCGAACGACTCCGCTTCGACTACTCGAGTCGGGCTGGCTCAGAGAGTGTCCGTACTACGGAACCGCATCGGCTGGTGACCTGCGGACGGCGGTGGTACCTGGTTGCCTGGGACAACGATCGGGGGGACTGGAGGACGTTTCGGGTGGACAGGATGACACCTCGTACGCCGGCCGGGCCGCGCTTCGCGCCTCGGGAGCTCCCCTTCGACGATGTCGCGGACTACGTGCGGTCGAAGGTCAGTACCGCGGTTTGGCACTACTCCGCGCGGATCCGGGTGCACGCGTCGACGGAGTACGTGATTGCTCGTATGCCGATACCGATCACGCCCGAGCCGATCGATGACGAGACCTGCCTCATCACGGTCGGCTCGGACACGCCACACCAGCTAGCTCTGTGGATAGGGATGTTGGACGTCGACTTCGAAGTACTGGATGCACCCGAGTTGGCGGCTGCGTTCCGGATGCTTGGCGATCGATACCACCGTGCGGCACAACGATTCCAGCAAGGCTGAGCTTCCGTCGTCCGCGATAGGCCCGTCCGGTCGGCCGGAAACGGTCGGTGGCGTGTGCGAGGCTCGCGCGGTGGATTGGACATCTGAAGTTCAGGTTTACGGCGGTGCGCTCGATTGGGTAGGGCAGCTGATCTCGGCCACCCCGATGCAGTCGCTGGAACGCTCGACGCCCTGCGGCGACTACGACGTCCGGGCGCTGATCGGTCATTTGATCGGGACAGCGGAACGATCCCTCGGTACGGCACAGCAACGGTCGACCAGAGACATTCCCCATGTGGTTGTGGATGTTGTTGACGCAGATCTCGCAGATCGCTACCTGATGCTGAGCAAACTGATCAAGGCCTCATGGGCAGACGTCGGCGCAGCCACTGAAATGACTGCGCCGTGGGGGCGCTGCTCAGCACAGGACGCCGTCCGCGGGTTCACGATCGAGACGCTGGTGCACGGCTGGGATCTGGCCGTCGCGACAGGCCAGCCCGAGGAAGCCCCAGGAGGACTCGCAGCCGCGGTACTACCTCACGTCGACAGTGTCATCCCTGCAGGCACCCGGTCACGGATGTACGGAGCGTCCGTGGCTCCCGCCGAGGGCAGTGGCTCAACTCAACAACTGGCCTTCATCCTGGGCCGCAATCGATGACTTTCCGGCACTTGCGGTGTCTAACCACTTGAGAGGGACTGTAGAAGAGAAGAGCCAACATGTCAGGGAGCCCGTGATGAATGCCCATGATCTGATGACGCGCAACTGCGTTGACGTGGAGGAGACCGATGGCCGCTGAGGTGACGGATCTCAAGGCTCGCGCCGATAGGCTCCGCGAGCTGCACGGCGAAGAGATGCTCGTGCTGCCCAACGCGTGGGACGCGGCCAGCGCGACGATCGTGGCCGAGGCGGGGTTTCCTGTGGTCGCCACTGCCAGCGCTGCTATCTCGGCGATGCTCGGATATCCCGACGGGGAGGGTGCGCCATGGCAGGAGATGTTCGCCGCGGCCGGGCGGGTCGTCCGGGTGGTCTCGGTCCCCGTCACAGTGGATGCCGAGGCGGGGTACGGCATGGAGCCGCGTGAACTGGTGGACCGGTTGCTGGAGATCGGCGCGGTCGGCTGCAACTTGGAGGACACCGACCATCGGGCGGGTGGCCTGGTCGAGGCCGGTGCGCACGCCCAATGGCTCGCAAGTGTCCGCTCCGCTGCAGCCGATGCCGAAGTACCGATCGTCATCAACGCTCGCGTCGACGCCTTCCTACCCACGAGCAGAATACCTGAGTCGGACCGGCTCGCAGAAGCGGTACGACGGGGTCGTCTCTACCGGGACGCCGGCGCCGACTGTATCTACCCGATCGGCGTGCGCCACCAGCGCGACCTCGCCACCCTTGTCACCGAACTACCCGGCCCAATTAACGGCAACACCAGTGATGATCTGAGTCTGGCCACGCTCCGCGAACTGGGGGTAGCGCGAGTGTCTTATGGTCCCCGCTTCTACCGCACAGCGATGGCCGATCTGAAAACCGCTGTCCAGGAGCTGTTGTCCAACTGAGCGTCAGTTGAGGCGGTGGAGGTTGCGGACCGTGGGGACGCAAAGGGCGAGTAGCAGGATTGTTGTGAAGGCGGCGGCTGCGGTGATCTCGACGGTGCGGGGGCTGGTGGCGGCGGCGAGGGAGCCTACGGTCACTTGGGCGAGTGGCATCGCCAAGTAGGAGGCGAGCATGACATACGACGCGATGCGTGACAGCTTGTTGAGCGGGATGTGCTGACCGAGTGCGGTGTCTACACCGACGCTGATCGCTTGGAAGCCGAGGCCGACGCCGAGCGCGGCTACAACCACCAGGAGTAGCCGCGGAGCAAGTGCGAGGCAGAGCAGGGCCGGCACCATCAGTTGGACTCCGAGCAGGCCGAACCGTACTGGGTGGCGTGGTTTCACCCTGAGAACGAGCAACCCTCCAGCGAGGAAGCCGAGGCCCAAGGCTGCGTTCGAGAGTGCCCAGCCGGCCCGTCCGAACGTCTGGTTGGCGATGACCGGGCCGAGGGTCACCCAGCAGCCGAC
>NZ_DASRXP010000179.1:0-7905 GCF_035687465.1 Kribbella sp. | reverse complement strand
CGGAAGGGCCGAACATCCCGCCGGAACCACCCGGGCGAACGGAATCCCCGGATGCAGCTCACACGTCAGCGCGGATCCGCGTAGCTGCGTCCTTCCCTGGTCGACGTGCTGGGTGTCAAGGGTCGAACTTGTTCGAGCCCGCAGGGCCGCGAAGCGCCCTTGATACCCACCACCTCGGCTAGCACACTCCCGCAGCGGAGACCGCGCAACCACACTGCCAATGCACCGGCGCAAACCACATCACCCAATGCACCGGGCGGCAACCACATCACCCTTGCAGTTGCCTATAGCAACTACATGACGTCGGCGTGCTCGTCGTACGCCAGACACTGGAGGAAAGCAACAGCGAAGACCCGCCCCAGGAGCTCGGGCGGGCCTTCGGTGAGGACGATCAGTGCTGACTGTGTCAGTGCTGGTAGACGTCCGACTGGGGATCGCCGTGGCAGCGCTTGTACTTCTTGCCGGAGCCGCAGGGGCAGACCGCGTTGCGCGGCGTGCCGGCGTACTCGAGTGCGCCTTCTTCGCCGGCTTCGGTGCGGACCGCTACCTCGTCGTCACCGTCGATGGTCGGCGCGGAGTACGACAGCTTTTGCGGGCGACTGCTGCCGCTCAGCCCCTTGGCTCGCAGACGTGGCGTGTCCTGCGGGCGCGGGGTGTCCTGCGGGCGCTCGTCGGTGTCCGCGTCGCGGCCCGGGAACTCTGCTACCGGTGCACCGGGAGTGAGGATGTCCTCGGCCTCCTGGACCACCTCTGCCTGCGCGACCAGCTCCGCCTGCATCGCCTCGACGTCGACCTCGACGTTGAAGATGAAGAGGACCGACTCCTCCTTGATGGATTCCATCATGGCGGCGAACATGTCGTAGCCCTCGCGCTGGTACTCGACCAGCGGGTCGCGCTGCGCCATCGCGCGCAGGCCGATGCCCTCGCGCAGGTAGTCCATCTCGTACAGGTGCTCGCGCCACTTGCGGTCCAGCACGCTGAGCACGACCCGGCGCTCCAGTTCGCGCATCGCGTCGCTGGTGAGCAGCTCCTCGCGGCGGGCGTAGGCGTCGCGGGCGTCCTCGATCAGCCGCTCGACCAGGAAGTCCTGGGTCAGGCCGGAGCGTTCGCCGCCGGCCTCCTCGATCAGGTCTTCCTCGGTCAGCTCGGTCTGGTAGAGCGTCCGCAGCGCGGTGAACAGCTGCTCCAGGTCCCAGTCCTCGGCGAACCCGTCGGCCGTCGCGCCCTGGACGTACCCGGTGACGGTCTCGTCGAGCATGTCCCGCACCTGCTCGTGCAGGTCGGCACCCTCGAGCACCCGGCGGCGCTCGTCGTACACGACGTGCCGCTGCCGGTTCATCACGTCGTCGTACTTGAGGATGTTCTTCCGGGTCTCGAAGTTCTGCGCCTCGACCTGGGACTGTGCCGACGCGATCGCCTTGGTGACGACCTTGTTCTCCAGCGGCACGGTGTCGTCGTCGTTGCGCGACATCGCCCAGTCGACCATCTCGCGCTTGAACAGCCGCATCAGGTCGTCCTCGAGGGACAGGTAGAAGCGCGACTCGCCCGGGTCACCCTGGCGGCCGGAACGACCGCGCAGCTGGTTGTCGATCCGGCGGGACTCGTGCCGCTCGGTGCCGAGCACGTACAGCCCACCGACCTCGGTGACCTCGCGCTGCTCGTCCTTCACCTGCTGCTCGAACTGCTCCAGCACCTTCGGGTACTCGGCCTCGTACTCCTCCGGCGTCTCCGCCGGGTCGAGGCCGCGGGCCCGCAGGTCCTTGTCCGCAAGGAACTCAGGGTTGCCGCCCAGGATGATGTCGGTACCACGGCCGGCCATGTTGGTGGCCACCGTGACCGCCGCCTTGCGGCCGGCCTCGGCGACGATCGCCGCCTCCCGCTCGTGCTGCTTCGCGTTCAGCACCTCGTGCTTGATGTTGCGTCGCTTCAGCTGGGCGGACAGCCGCTCCGACTTCTCCACGCTGGTGGTACCGACCAGGATCGGCTGCCCGGTCTCGTGCCGGCTGACGATGTCCTCGACCACCGCGTCGAACTTGGCTTCCTCGGTGCGGTAGATCAGGTCGCGCTGGTCGGCCCGGACCATCGGCTTGTTGGTCGGGATCGGGACCACGCCGAGACCGTAGATCTTGGAGAACTCGGCCGCCTCGGTCATCGCCGTACCGGTCATGCCGGCCAGCTTGTCGTAGAGGCGGAAGTAGTTCTGCAGCGTGATCGTCGCCAGCGTCTGGTACTCCTCCTTGATCTCGACCTTCTCCTTGGCCTCGATCGCCTGGTGCAGACCCTCGTTGTAGCGGCGGCCGTGCAGGGTCCGGCCGGTGTGCTCGTCGACGATCAGCACCTCGTCGTTGACGACCACGTAGTCCTTGTCCTTGCGGAACAGGTCCTTGGCCTTCAGCGCGTTGTTCAGGTAGCTGATCAGCGGGGTGTTGGCCGACTCGTACAGGTTGTCGATCCCGAGCCGGTCCTCGACCTTCTCGATCCCGCGCTCGAGGATCGCGACGGTGCGCTTCTTCTCGTCCACCTCGTAGTCGGCGACCGGGCGCTGCTCCTCCGGGATCTTGTCGTCGGCGAAGCGCGCTTTCAGGGTCGAGGCGATGTTCGCCATCTCGACGTACCAGCGCTGCGAGTCCTCGGCGGGGCCGGAGATGATCAGCGGGGTCCGGGCCTCGTCGACCAGGATCGAGTCGACCTCGTCCACGATCGCGTAGTTGTGCTCGCGCTGCACGCAGTCGGCGATGTCACTGGCCATGTTGTCGCGCAGGTAGTCGAAGCCGAACTCGTTGTTGGTGCCGTAGGTGATGTCCTTGGCATAGGCGATCCGGCGCTCGGCCGGGGACATCTCCGGCAGGATCACGCCGTAGTCGACCCCGAGGAAGTTGTAGACCCGGCCCATCCACTCGGCCTGGAACTTGGCCAGGTAGTCGTTCACCGTGACCACGTGCACGCCCTTGCCGGACAGCGCGTTCAGATAGGTGGGCAGGGTGCCGACCAGGGTCTTGCCCTCACCGGTCTTCATCTCGGCGATGTTGCCCAGGTGCAGCGCGGCACCGCCCATGATCTGAACGTCGTAGTGCCGCTGATGCAGGGTCCGCTTGGCGGCCTCCCGGACCACCGAGAACGCCTCGGGCAGCAGCGCGTCGAGAGACTCCCCGTTGTCGATCCGCTGCTTGAAGTCGGCGGTCTGGCCGCGCAGCTCCTCGTCGGACATGCTGACGAAGTCGTCCTCGATCGAGTTGACCAGTTTGGCGATGCCCTCGAGCCGGCGCAGGATCTTGCCCTCGCCGATCCGCAGGACCTTGTCGATCACCTTCATGGTGGGGAGTTCTCTCCTTGCTGCTGAAGCCTGGTTGCGGCGGGCTTGCCGTCAGTCCGCCCACCCGGGGCGGGGCGCGGTCCACCCGCCGAGCGGGCGTGCGTCACCCATGGTACGGGGCCGGGTGTGTCAAGCCACCTCC
Organism: Kribbella sp.; assembly: GCF_035687465.1. NCBI lineage: Bacteria > Bacillati > Actinomycetota > Actinomycetes > Propionibacteriales > Kribbellaceae > Kribbella > Kribbella sp. Next base: position 4,450 of record NZ_DASRXP010000179.1, on the reverse strand, counting down.
AGTGTGAGTCGCCTGGCTGCGTCGCCGTCAGGTGACCCACGACCGGGACGCCGGGAAAGTTCCGCCTCCCCGGTCCGCCCAGCCCGGGTGGCCCGCTCAGAACCCGCGCAGGGCGTCACTCAGCGCAGGTGAGAGGTCACCGCCACCGGCCATCCGGACCTGGTCGAGCCCCAGCCAGCCGGCCAGCTGAACCAGCTCCGCGGCCAGCTCATCGGGGGTCTCCAGCGGCGCGCCCGGCTCCGCATGGGCCGACTGGACCAGCAGCACGCCCGCGATCCGGTCCGCCTTCAGGTCCACCCGGGCGACCAGCCGGTCCCCGAGCAGGAACGGAAGCACGTAGTACCCATGGACGCGTTTCTCCGCCGGGACGTAGATCTCGATCCGGTAGCGGAAGTCGAACAGCGCCTCGGCCCGGGTCCGCTCGAACACCAGCGAGTCGAACGGGCTGACCAGAGCCCGCGCGTTCACCCGGCGCGGAAGCTTGGCATCACGGTGCAGGTAGGCAGGACGTTTCCACCCCTGGATCGCGACTGGGAGGAGCTCTCCTTCTTCAACCAGTTCGCCGATCGCCTGGGCGGTGGCGGCGGGCTCAGTACGGAAGTAGTCCTTCAGGCACTGCGCTGTGGCGACGCCGTGGGCTCGGGCCGCGATCGAGACCAGTGCCCGATGCGCCTCGTCCGGCGTCGGGGTCGGCGTCGCCAGTACTGCGCTGGGCAGCACGCGCTCCGGTACGTCGTACATCCGCTCGAACTGCTGGTTCCGCCGGGCCACCGTGATCTCGCCGGAGAAGAAGAGGAACTCCAGCGCCCGCTTCACGTCGGACCAGTTCCAGCCCCAGTTGGTCCGGTCGCGCTCCACGTCGTCGTCGATCTCGCGCGCGGTCAACGGTCCGTGGTCGCGGACCTCCGCGAGCACCTGCTTGACCAGGTCCGGTCGCTGGACCGCGATCGACCTCGGGCCACCCCAGGCCTCGGTGGCCGCGCGCGCCATCCGCCACCGCATCAGCGGGTGCGTCTCGACCGGGACCAGGGAGGCCTCGTGCGCCCAGTACTCCACCAGCTTGCGAGGTGCCTTCCCGGCCGCGCGGTCCAGCAGATCGCGCGGGTACGGACCCAGCCGGGAGTACAGCGGGAGGTACTGCGCGCGGCTGAGCACATTCACCGAGTCGATCTGGATCAGGCCGATCCGGCCGAGCACCCGGCTCAGCGCCCGCCGGTCGGGCACACCCTTGGGCCGTGGGTCGGTGAACCCCTGGGCGGCCAGCGCGATCCGCCGGGCCTGCGCCTGGGACAACATCTGCGTCTGGGTCTGCACCTTGATCACGGTCACCTGAGGAATTGTGCCGGGCCGCACCGACAAAATCCGGCATAACTCCGGAGTTACCGCAAGTGAGAGGTGCGCTACCGGGTGTACGCAAGGGAGTCTTCGACCAGGCCGCGACGCCCGCGTGGTCTGTGTCCACCTGTGGAGTGTGAGGCAATGACAGGAAAATTCCAGCTGGTCCGTGCGGTCTTGGCGGCGACTGCGCTCGCCGCAGCGTCCCTCGGCGCCGTGTCGGCGACCGCATCGGCCGCCCCGGCGCCCGATGAACCGCATACCCGGATCGTCGGCGGCGAGATCGCCCACACCGCGGACACGCCCTGGGCGATCGCCCTGAACAACAGCGCGTCCCCCGACCCCACCGGCCAGTACTGCGGTGCCACGCTCGTCGCCGCGAACAAGATCGTCACGGCCGCGCACTGCGCCACGGAGTCCGCCAGCACATACACGGCGATCCAGGGCCGCGACAAGCTGGCCGATTCCGGCGGCCAGACCTCAGCGATCAGCAGTATCTGGGCCGACCCGGCGTACGGATCGCAGCCCGGCCACGACGTCGCGGTGATGACACTGGCCACGCCGTTCACCGGCGTACCGACCCTGCCGCTGGAGACCAGTACCGCGGCGGACGCCGCCGGTGCGGCATCGGTCGTGTACGGATGGGGAACCACCGAAGGAACCGGCCCGGCCTCGACGTTCCAGAAGGTCGCGGTCCCTGTGCTCGGCGACGCGTACTGCGAGGACGCGTACGCGAGCGAGGATTACACCGCGGACGGCGAGATCTGCGCCGGCTACGAGGACGGCGGCAAGGACTCCTGCCAGGGTGACTCCGGCGGCCCGCTGGTGCTGGCCGGGAAGCTCTTCGGCGTCGTGTCCTGGGGCATCGGCTGTGCGGATGCCGGCAACCCGGGCGTCTACGCCGAGGTCGCCACCTACTCCGCCGAGCTACAGGCCCAGATAGGCGGCTAGACCCACAGCGAAGGCAATAGGGGCTCGGTCCGGAGACCGAGCCCCTATTGCCTTCGCGGGCTCCTCCCGAGTCAGACGGCCAGCCGGATCACGCCGTAGTCGTAGCCGCGGCGGCGGTAGACGACGCTGGGCTGGTTCTCATCCGCGTCGACGAACAGATAGAAGTCGTGCCCGACCAGTTCGAGCTCGTAGAGCGCCTGGTCCAGGGACATCGGCTTGGCGGTGTGGGTCTTCTCGCGCATCACCAGCGGCCCGTCACCGGTCACCATCAGGGAACCGAACTTCTGGATCGACAACTCGTCCTCGGCGGCTGTTTCCTCCACTACGGGGGCGTGGCCGTTCAGCGGTTGCTTGGCAGCGACATGCCGCAGGCCTTCCGGCGCGTGCTCGCCGCGGTGCACCCGGCGGCGGTCGGCGGCCTTGCGGACCTGGGCCCGCAGCCGGTCCAGGCTGACGTCGAACGCCGCCTGCTTGGTCTCACCGCACGCTTCGGCCCGGACCACGGGTCCCTTGGTGTACATGGTGAGCTCGACTCGCATCGCCCGGTCGTGCTGTCGCGGGTTCTTCTCCTGGCTTACTTCTACTTCGCATCGCAGTACCCGGTGATCGACCTTCTCGATCCGTTCGAGTTTTTCCTCGACGTACTGCCGGAAGCGGTCACTGACTTCGCAGTGATGACCCTTGACAACGACGTCCACGGAAACCTCCATCGATCGGCGACATCTTTTACGTCTCCGGACCCCCGTTTGGCTCTCTGTCAGCTGAGGTGGGGCGCCCGAAACGAGAACACCCGCTGTCCGGCCCGGCGGACTCCGTGGTGAGGATTCCGGCTGATCCGGCCCTCGCCCACATCCACGTCCGACAAGCCCAAGCGGGTGTCATAGGCCAACGCTAGTCGGCTTCGGGCGAAACCGGTAGAGAAGTTCTCATGAACCGACCGGTAGCCGGCGCCGGGTCGCGGCCACCACCGCGCAGCCGAGGACACCGATCCCCGCTGTTTCCATGGCCCGGCAGGCCTCGGCGAGCGTGGAACCGGTGGTGAGGACGTCATCGACCAGCAGGACCGGTTGATCCGTCAGTCTTTCAGCCCAGCGCGAACTGGTCGCGAAAGCGCCGGCCAGGTTCACCGCCCGTTCGCCGGCGGACAACCCGGCCTGGTCGGCAGGACGCCGTACGACGGTCAACGCGTCGGCCAGGCGCACGTCATATCCCTGTCCGCGCAAGGTCCGGGCGGCCGCGACGGTCATCCGGCGAAGCGGGTCATGGCCGCGGAGCCGGACCGTGGATCGCGACGACGGGACCGGGCAGAGCCACACCGCCCGGCCTGTCCCCAGAGCCAGGACGACTGCTCGCGCCAGTGCCTGTCCCAGTGGTTTGGCGAGCGCGTACCGAGCGTGCTCCTTATGCGCGAGGATCAGCCGCCGCGCGACGTCGGAGTACGGCGTGGTCGCGGTCGGCGGACGGAGTCCGGCAGGGATGGGGTCGGGCCAGGCGCGGAACGGCGTCGCGGTGATCAGGTCGGCACGACAAGCGGAACACAGAGAGATCCCTGGCCGGTCGCAGCCCGCGCAACTGCCGCCGAGGACGAGATCCACGAACGCGTCCCGCACCGACACCACGACAACGATCCGCGATCGCCCACCCCACTCGCAACCACCACCCGGACAACCTGTGGACAGAGTCAGCCCGGGTAGACGGGGTCAACGGCGGGGCCGGGGTCGTCGCCGAGGTCGCCCCAGCCGAGGTCCTTGTTCAGCCAGTGCAGGTGCCCCTGGTTGTCCTTGACCACCGGCAACGTATCGACGTTGCTGTTCGAGACCACCGTGACAGCCTCGAAGTTGGTGGCGCCCGGGATCTGCCGCGGCTGCGAACCGTCGGCGTTGACCTGCCAGGGCTGCCGCGGCGAATCGGCCGCCTGCTTGCCGGTGACCAGGATGCCGGCCTGGGCCCAGGAGACATCGGTGATGTCGAGCAGCGACAACTCCAGCGACCGGAGTTGGCTGAGCACCGGCTGCTTCGCCTCGTTGGTGGTGACCGCGCCGGTCTGGACGATGGTCTCCCCGGTCTTCTTCTCCAGCACCAGCAGCGCACGAACCCCGTCCGGCGCCATCCGCAGGACGGTCGGCCTGCTGCCCTTGAAGTCGGTCCGGACCTCGATGACCTT
>NZ_DASRXP010000178.1:0-26482 GCF_035687465.1 Kribbella sp. | reverse complement strand
TCGACTTCTGGAAGGCTCTCGTGTCCCCTCACCATGACGTGTCGGAAGCAGAACGGCCGACACCTCGCCGTGCGACCGGCTCCCGTCGGGTGGCCAAGCACCGATCCACCCGTCGGACCACCACTCAGCGCGGTGTCCAGCTGGTCGGCCTGACCGCCGCCCTGGCCGCTGCCGCCGGCACCGCGGGGGCCGGCATCTCGTCGTCCTCCACCACGGCGGACGCCAGCGCCAGCATCAACCCCACCCAGCAGGAAGCGATCAGCGCGGCCCGGATCGACCGACGGGACCTCGGCTCCCGCGACCTGTCCCGGTTGGAGCTGTCGCTCGCCGCGACCCGCCAGGCTCAAGCAGCTCAGGCAGCCAAGACCCGCGCCGCGAAGCTGGCAGCCGATGCGACGCTCACCAAGCGCCGGGCACTCGCACTCTCCGCGGCCAAGGCCGCGGCTGCTGCGAAGGCTGCCGCGGCTGCCAAGGCCGCGGCCGCTGCCAAGGCGGCTGCTACTGCGAAGGCGGTGGCTGCCGCGAAGGCCGCCGCAGCTGCCCCGAAGGTCGTCCTGCCGACGACCGGCTACCACCTGACCGCCCGCTTCGGGCAGGGCGGCAGCCGCTGGGCGAACAACCACACCGGTCTCGACTTCGCCGCCCCGATCGGTACTCCGGTCCGCTCGGTGATGGCCGGCGAGGTGATCCAGGCGGAGTTCGCGGGTGCGTACGGTCGCCAGGTGAAGGTCCGTCACGACGACGGCACGGTGACGTCGTACAGCCACATGTCCGCCTTCGCCGTCTCGGTCGGTGACTCGGTCGCCGCCGGAGACAAGGTCGGCGCTATCGGCGTCACCGGCAACACCACCGGTCCGCACCTCCACTTCGAGGTCCTCCCCAACGGCGGCCCCGCCATCGACCCCGAGCCCTGGCTCCGGGACCACGGCATCAACCCGTAGTCAGAGGAACTTGGCGAGGGCCAGTTTGTCCACGGACTGGCCCTCGATGATGAACTCGCGCAGATGGGTGCCTTCGACGATGTAGCCGTGGCGTTCGTACAGGCGTCTGGCGACGGCGTTCGTGGAGTGCACCCTCAAGGTGAGCTTGCGGGCGCCGCGGCGCTTTCCTTCGGCGGCGGCGGCTTCGAGCAGGAGTGAGCCGATGCCGCGACCGCGGGCCTCGGCGGCCACGGCGAGGCCGTTGATCGAGAGCACCCCGTCGCCTTCGGGGAACCTGTACTTGTTCTGCAGGCGGAGGTAGCCGAGCAGCTCCCCGTTGTCCTCGGCAACCAAGTGGTCGTCGACGTTGCTGCGCTCGGTGAAGAACGAGTCACGCCCCTCGGCGCCGAGCGAGGGGAAGCCCGAACTGGCGTCCCAGGCTGTGAGTTCGATGGCGAGAAGCGCGGCGTCATCGGATTCCACCGCTAGGCGAACGGTCGGACGGTTGTCAGTCACCTTCCTATCCTCACCCCGGCACAAGGTCACCTGGACAGGGATGCCTCGGGAAGGGTGGTTGTGACGGTGAGGCCGCCTGCGGGGTTGGGGTTCAGGGCGAGGGTGGCATGGTGGGTCTCGGCGATTCGGGCGACCAGGGCCAGGCCGAGACCGTGGCCGGCGGAGTACCGGCCCTTGGGTTTGGTGAAGGGCTCCGTCAGCGTGCGGACCGCAAGGGGCGCGAGAACCGGGCCCGTGTTGCTGACGATCAGCTCGCGATGACGAACAGTGAGCTTCATCGCACCACCCTCGGCAAGGTTGTGCCGGATGGCGTTCTGGCCGAGGTTCATGACCAGTTGGTGCAGCAGTACTTCGTTGCCCAGTACGACGGTCTCCTCGAGCTCGGCGCTCAGAGTGACACCGGCGCCGGCGGCCTCGTCCTTCAGTTCGGTCAGCGCCTGACGGGTGATCGTGGCCAGGTCGACCGGCTCCAGGTCGACCGTGCGGTTGTTCAGGGACGCCAACGTCAGGAGCGCCTCGACGATGTCGATGCCACGCTGGTTCGTCTCATGCAGCCTGCCGACCAACTGCCGGACGTCCTGGTGCTCGGGATCCGCGATCGCCACCTCGAGCATCGTCTTCATCACCGTGTGCGGCGTGCGCAGCTCATGGGACGCGTTCGCGGCGAACCGCCGGTACTGCTCGAAGGACAACTGCAATCGGTCCAGCATCTCGTCGAACGTGTCCGACAGGTCGGTGAACTCGTCCTTGATCCCGGTCAATCCGATCCGGTGATCCAGAGAACCGGTCGCCGCCAGCCGCGCGGCTGCGGTGATCTCCTGCAACGGCCGGAGCATCCGCCCCGCCAGAAGCCACCCACCCGCCATCCCCACCACTGCCAGGAAGACCAGCGCGTACGCGGACAGCGTGGTCACGGTGTGCAGGATCTCGCCCCGAGTGGCGACTGGTCCCTCGTCCCGCGGGTTGGCCGCGGTGAGTGGGTAGTTCGGCACGAACCGCATCACCGCATAGATGATGACGGCAACCACCGCGCCCGCGAAGACCAGCAGTCCCGCATAGCTCAGGGTGAGCCGCAGCCGCACGGTCAACCGGGGCCGCCACCTCACCATCGAGGTCGGCCCGCTCATCTCTCACCGATCCGGTAGCCGACGCCCGGAACCGTATGGATCACCCACGGATCACCGAGCCGCTTGCGCAGGGTGGAAATGGTGATCCGGACCGCGTTGCTGAAGGGATCCGCGTTCTCGTCCCAGGCCTGTTCGAGCAAGGACTCCGCGCTGATCACCCCGCCCTCGGCCCGCAGCAGTACTTCGAGTACGGAGAACTGCTTGCGATTCAGTTTCACGTAGTGCCCGAACCGGTAGACCTCCCGGCGGAACGGGTCCAGCCGGACCCCGGCGTACTCGAGCACCGTCGGCAACGCCTCGGCCGGGCGGCGGGCCAGCGCGCGGAGCCGGACCACCAGTTCCCGCAGCTCGAACGGCTTGGTCAGGTAGTCGTCGGCGCCCAGCTCGAACCCGGCCACCTTGTCGTCCAGCTCGCCTGCCGCGGTGAGCATCAGCACCCGGCAACGGAGGCCCTGGGCAACGATCTGCCGGCAGACCTCGTCGCCGCTCGGACCGGGGATGTCCCGGTCCAGGACGACGATGTCGTAGTCGTTGACCGCGACTGACTCCAGTGCGGCGTCGCCGTCGAACGCCAGATCCGCCGCGATCGCCTCCAGCCGCAGACCGGCCCGGATCGCCTCGGCGAGATAGACCTCGTCCTCCACGATCAGAACCCGCATACCAGCCATTGAAGCAGTCCGGGCCTATCAAAAACGTATCCGGAACCGCAGACGCTCCTGCAACACCGTGAACTGTTGGCTGGCCGGCATGACCTCAGAAGAACGGCTCCTGGCCACCCGCAAACACGAACGCCGGCTGACGGCGTTGATCGCAGTCACCCTTGTTGCCGCTGTCATCAGTTTCGGCCTTGCGGCCTGCAGCTCGCTCGACTCGAGCGGTTCCCCGGTCATCGACGACAACAGCGCCACTCACCAGCCGACTGGCACGCCGAAGAAGAAGAAGGGCGGCGCGCCGGGCGCGGAGGACGGCGTACTGCCTGACAACGCGTCGCCGTTCGACACGTCACTGCCGGGGGTGGCGAAGCTGAATCCCCAGCTACTGAAGGCGATCCAGGATGCGGCGACGGCAGCCGAGAAGAGTGGGATCAAGCTGTATCTGACCACGGGCTGGCGGAGCAAGGAGTACCAGGAGCAGCTGCTGAAGGACGCGATCGCGAAGTACGGGAGTGAGAAGAAGGCACGCGAGTACGTGTCGAGTCCCGAGGAATCGCACCATGTGACGGGACAAGCGGTCGATGTCGGTCCGACCGACGCCGATGACTGGCTCAACCGCAAGGGTGCCCGGTTCGGGCTTTGCCAGACACTCTCCAACGAGATCTGGCACTTCGAGCTCGCGACGACGCCCGGCGGAGAGTGCCCACCGATGGACAGTACTGCGAACACTCCCCGCTGACCGCCTGCTCAGCGGGGTTCGGCGGGTGGGTCTTCGCCGACCGCGAGTGGGCGCTGGGACCAGGCGACGTCGTGCCAGGCGTCGTGTTTCCAGCCGATGTTCCGGTAGGTGCCAATGGGTTCGAAGCCCAGCGCCTGGTGTAGTCCCACGCTTGCGGGGTTCGGCAGCGTCATACCGGCGATCGCGGTGCGGTAGCCCCGCTCGGTCAGTCGCTCGAACAGCGCCTCGTACAACGCTCTTCCACCGCCCGTACGCCGGCGGCGCGGCTCCAGGTAGATGCTCACCTCACAGGACCAGCGATACGCCTGACGTGGCTTCATCAGGCCGCCATACGCGTAGCCGACCACGCGCCCTTCGTCCTCGAGCACGAGCCAGGCATGCGTCTTCTGGGCGGCCGCGATCCGTTCCGCCATCTCCGCCGGGCTCGGCGGGTCCAGCTCGAAGCTGATCGCCGTCTCGCTCACATAGTGCGCGTAGATCGCCGCACAAGCCTGCGCATCCAGCCCCGAGGCGTCCCTGATCTTGGTCATGCCACTATCGTAGCCATGACATCCCCTATAGTGGCAAGCATGTTGCCGGATCCGTTGTCAGCCTCGCTGGCCGCCACCCTTCAGGCGGCCCGGATCAGCCGGGATCTCTCCGTGAACGCGCTGGCCGAGCGGTCCGGGGTCTCCCGGGCCATGATCGGCAAGGTCGAGCGCGGCGAGGCCCAGCCCACCGCAGTACTGCTCGGGCGGCTGTCCGGCGCACTCGGGATGACCTTGTCGGAACTCGTGGCGCGGGCGGAAGGCACGGGTGAGCTGCTCCGGCGAGCCGCAGACCAGCCGACCTGGACCGATCCCGCCACCGGCTACCGGCGGCGCGCGGTATCGCCGACCACCGAAGGGCCGCTCGAGCTGGTCGAGGTCGAGCTCCCGCCTGGCGCGTCCGTCTCGTATCCCGTCGACGCGTACGTCTTCAAGTATCAGCAGATCTGGGTCCTGGACGGCCATCTCCGCTTCCACGAAGGGACCGTTGTCCACGAGTTGGCCCAGGGCGACTGCCTCCAGCTCGGCCCGCCCACCCCGAGCACTTTCCACAACCCGACGGCAACGACCTGCCGCTACCTCGTCGCGATCGTCAAAGGACGCTGAACACCGTCCTACGCAGGGCCAACCGCCCCGATCGCCGAGCGATCCGTCGCGAGGCGCACCGAATCGCTCGGCGACAGGGAGTGGGTGGACGTGGTTGGCTTGGCCTGATCTTGAGCCCTTGTGATCGGAGACCGAGACGATGAGCGTGTCCCCGCTGGTCTGGACCCTGACGATCGTGGCGATCCTCGGCCTACTCGTCTTCGACTACATGTTCCACGTCCGGAAGGCGCACGCCCCGACGCTGCGGGAGGCCGCCTTCTGGTCCGGCCTGTACGTCGGGATCGCGCTGCTGTTCGGCATCGGCACTCTGATTTTCGGCGGTACCGCGATGGGCTCGGAGTACTTCGCCGGGTACATCACCGAGAAGGCACTGTCGGTCGACAACCTGTTCGTGTTCCTGATCATCATGAGCAGCTTCCGGGTCCCCCGGGAGGAGCAGCAGAAGGTGCTGCTGGTCGGCATCGTCTTCTCCCTGATCGCGCGGACCGGGTTCATCCTGCTCGGCTCGGCGCTGATCAACACCTTCGCCTGGGTCTTCTACCTGTTCGGGCTGATCCTGCTGATCACGGCCGGCAACATGTTCAAGCCGCAGACCGAGGAGTCGCACTCCGCCCAGAACGTGATCGTGCGGATCAGCCGGCGGCTGTTCCACACCACCGACTACTACGACGGCGACAAGCTGTTCACCATCAAGGACGGTCGCCGCGCCCTGACCCCGATGCTGCTGGTGATGGTGGCGATCGGCGGCACCGACCTGTTGTTCGCGCTGGACTCCATCCCGGCGATCTTCGGACTGACCCAGAACGTCTACATCGTCTTCACCGCGACCGCCTTCAGCCTGCTCGGGCTTCGTCAGCTCTACTTCCTGCTGGACGGACTGCTCGACCGGCTGATCTACCTGTCGTTCGGGCTGGCCGCGATCCTGGCGTTCATCGGCGCCAAGCTGATCCTGCACGCCCTGCACGAGAACAACCTGCCGTTCATCAACGACGGCGAACACGTCGAGGTCGTGGAGATCAGCACCGGCCTGTCCCTGATCGTCATCCTCGCGGTCCTGATCATCACGGTGCTCGCCTCGCTCTTCAGTACCCGTGGCCGGACCCAGACCGCGATGGCGAACGCCCGCCGCGACGCGACCGCCTACCTGGACTCCGAGTACACCGCCGACCCGATCGAGCGTGAGCGGATCTTCCGCCGCCTGATCGATGCGCGCGACCACATCGTCAAGCTCGGCCCCAAGGCGAAACAGATCGTCCGCAACGAGCCGGAACTCCTCGACCTGTGCAGACGTGCCGCCGAAAGCCACGACGCCGCCATCGCCTCCGGCCAACACCCCGAACCGTCAGTCTTCGGCCCGGATCCGACCCCCCTCAACGCCCCCCGCGACTCCTGAACGTCCGCTACTGGCCGTAGGCCTTGGCGGTCCAGCCGAGGGCGCCGAGGGAGCCGCCCTTGATGTCCGTGCCGACACCGTCGGTCTTGTTGGCGTCGAAGTACACCGAGGCCTTGCCTGCGGCGGTGATGCCGAGCAGCGGCCGACCGTTGGGATGCGCAGTGCAGTAGCCGGTGCTGAGGCTGGTGAAGGGTCCCCAACCACTCGCCCGCAAGACTTTCGAGGTCATCATCGTCGGGCTCGCCTGGCGAATCCGCCACTCCTTGAGCTCCCCGTCGGCGTTGGTACCGATCAGCACGTCCACGGCGGCATCACCCGTTCCGCTGCTGCGCTCGTAGGTCAGTGTGTTGACCGCGTCCCAGCCGACGTCGGCCAGCTTCACCGGCGCGGACAACGTGGGAACACCGCCTGAGGAGAACTGCGTGTAGCGATAGAGCGAGCTGCCCACGACCTGGTAGAGGTACGGCGACCCAGACGCGAGGATGCGGGTACCGCCGAACCCCGCCTTGACCCGGGTGGAGGTGTTCTTCGTGATCTTCCAGGCACCGTCGATCAACTCGCCCCGACGGCTCAACAGGTAGATGTATCCGTCGGTCGGGTGCGTGGCGTACTCGGTGCTGTTGAAGACGGTGTCGTCACCGGAGGCGCCGAGCTGCTGGTGCGCCGTCGGCACCCAGCGAAGATTGTCGTTCGCATAGGCCTTGGTGCTGGACTGGTTGCCGGAGTACACGTAGGTGAGACGCTGCCCGTCGGAGCGATACGCCGCCGTGGAGACGCTGCAGTCCACGGGAACGTCACTGAGCGCCGCGGTCGCCGGCCGGGCGGTCACGACGACTCCGGCCACGACCAGACCGGTCGCGACAACGGCCAGCGCCGTCGCGGTGGCCACGATGGATTTACGCATGATGGGGGTTCCTCCCGGGAGGTCGAGTAGTCGAGATGGCGGACCCTATGAGCCGCCATCGACGCGACACTGCCCGTACTCCGCCCGTACTGCGCCGCCTGGCCGGGGCGTTGACAGCGGGCCGCGGCCCCCGGGGTACGTAAGCTTCCCTCCGTGCCCGGACAGTCGCAGGAGGACACTCCTGGCACCGGGCATGCCCAGAAGCACGGCCACTTCGGTGAGTTCCTGCGGACGCTTCGCCAGGACGCCGGCGTGACGCAACGGGAGCTCGCAGACCGGGCCGGTCTCAGTGCGGGGGCGATCCGGGACCTGGAGCAGGGCAGGACCAAACACCCGAAGCGGGACTCGATCGAGGCCATCGTCGCCGCCCTGAAGCTGAGTGGTCAGGATGCAGACAAGCTCCAGGCCGCGGTCAAGGCGAACCGATCCGCCACCGCTTCGATCTCTGCCGGAGCCCCTGCCGCAGCCGGACCACTGCGCATCGGTATCCTCGGCCCGATCGAGGTCTGGCATGGGGACGTCCCGGTGCCCGTCAACTCCGGTCCGCAACGCACCTTGCTGGCCAGGCTCGCCCTTGGTGCGGGTACGACGGTCAGTCAGGACGAGCTCATCGATCTCCTCTGGCCGCGCGGCGTACCCCGAAACGCGGTGAATCTGCTGCACACCCGCGTCGCGAGGCTACGACGACTGCTGGAGTCGGGTGGGTCGACCAACCAGCTGGTCGGTGGCGGCTCCACCGGCTACAGGCTGGCGGTGAGCACCGGCAACCTCGACCTCCTGACATTCCGCGATCTCACGACCCAAGCAGCAGGCGCCGACCCGGAGGCGGCATTGGCGAAGCTCTCGGATGCCGTGGCGCTGTGGCGCGGCGATACAGATGTGGAGCCGATGGCGACCAACCCGCTCTACATAGCGGTCTCCAACGAGTACACGGCTGCCGTCCGGGCCTTCGCCAAGCTGGCGCGTGCTCTCGGCGAGCCGGAACGAGCACTGAAGCCATTGCGAGAGCTGACCACACGACACGAACTGGACGAGCCGCTGCATGTCGAGCTGATCCAGACCCTGGCGACGGCTGACCGGCAGGCGGAGGCCCTCGCGGTGTACGACCGGATCCGGTCCGCGCTGGCCGGCCAGCTCGGCGTCGACCCAGGCGAGCGGCTCCGTGCGGTTCATCTGGAGGTGCTCCGCCGGCAGAGCGGGTCTCCAGCGCAACCGGTGGATCGGGCGGTCATCCAGCAAGCTCCGTCGGCACCGCCGGACTTCGTCGGACGCGCGGACGAGCTGGCGACGATCTGCGCGGCACTCGGCCCGCCTGGCGCGCCTTCCTCCCGAGTCGTCCTGATCAATGGCATCGCGGGGGTCGGCAAGACCGCCTTGGCCCTGACCGCCGCGCACCGGCTCCGCGCTGAGTATCCGGATGGACAGCTCTACGCCGACCTGCGCGGCAGCGACGCGACGACACCTGCACCGATCCAGGTGCTCGGCCGCTTTCTCCGCGCGCTCGGCGTACCCAGCCGGCTGATCGGCACCGACGAGACCGAAGCAGCCGCACTGCTCCGCAGCGAGCTCGCCGACCGCCGGATGCTGGTACTGCTGGACAACGCACAAGACACGGCCCAGGTACGAGGGCTCCTGCCGGGCGCCGGGCGCAGCGACGTGATCGTGACCAGCCGACGCCGACTGCCGGAGCTGGCCACCGCCGGCGTCGTGGACCTCGAGCCGCTCCGCCGCGAGGAGGCAATCCTGCTGATCGCCTCCACCGCGAGAACGCCTCGGCTCGATGCCGACCCTCAAGGTGTGAGCGCGCTCGCGGAGGCGTGCGGCCGGCTTCCGCTCGCGCTGCGCATCGCCAGCGCGCGGCTCGCCACCCGGCCGGAGTGGACGGCCGCCGACCTGGCCCGCCGCCTCGACGACGGCAACCGGCGCCTCACCGAGCTCAGCCTTGGCGAGTCCAGCGTGCTCAGCAGCTTTCAGCTCAGCTACGCCGACCTGAGCTCCCCTGCCCAGCGAGCCTTCCGACTGTGCAGCCTGCACCCCGGCGACGACTTCAGTGCCGACAGCACGGGGGTTCTGCTCGGGATGCCGACGACCGAGGCCGATCGAGTACTGGAAGACCTCCTCGAGGCGAACATGCTCCTGCAGCTCGCGAAGAACCGCTACCGGTTTCACGATCTGCTCGGGCTCTACGCCCGTCGGCTTCTCGCCGAGGACGCCGAAGGGGACACCGCACGGACCCGGCTGTACTCCTGGTACGCCGAGGCGGTGACGGCCGCGATCGATTGGGCCTATCCGCAACTCGTGCGGCTCAGTGCCCATCCCGAACCGGACAGATTCTTCGACTCGGAAACCGGGGCACTCGACTGGCTCGACGACGAACTGGGCGCCTTGCTGGCGGTCGTGGAGGATACGGCGGAGTCGGGCGAAAGGGCGTTGTCCTGGCAAATCATGGACCAACTGCGGGGATACTTCATGATTCGCGGGTATGCCGACGGCTGGCTACCGGCGGCACAGGCCGGCACGGCTGCCGCCATGACGGCCGGTGACAAGTTCGCGCAGGTCGCCATGCTGCTCAATCGCGGCCAGGCGTTGGGGGACGCCGGCCAGGACGAGGACGCGCTGTCCGACTGTCTCGCCGGCCAGGCCCTCGCGGTGGCCGTCGGCTGGACCACAGCCGCTGCCTATCTGGCCCACCAGATCGGGTGGTTTCGGCTGGAGCGGGGCAAGCTCGGCGACGCCGAGCTGTGGATGCGCCGCGCCCTCGAGTTGACCGAAGACGATCAGGACGGCCACGTTCGTTCCATCGCGCTCAGCGGTCTCGGGACGACGCGCCTGCACCAGGGCGAACTGCGGGAGGCAGCCGAGCTGTACGGTTCCGCGCTCCAGATCAACGAGACCGGCCGGGAGACATCCCCTCTCGCCATCCGGGGCAACCTGGCGAGCGCCCTTCGGCAGTTGGGTGCGGTCGATCAGGCGGCCGCACTGCTCAGCGAGGTACTGGATGCCTACCAACGCCGCTCGCACCTCCGCGGCGAGCTGTCCACGCTGGACGAATGGGCACGGTTGTACAGCCAGCGCGGAGACGGACCGGCTGCGCTGCGGGCGGCACTGCGAGCACACCACCTCGCTCTCGTCGTCCGCGACCGAAAGGCCCAGGCCCAGACCGCGGGGACCGTGGCAGTGGCCCACCTCACCCTCGGCGACACTCTCGCCGCGATCGAGTGGAGCGAAGACTGCCTCACGATCGCGCGCGGCGGATGGCCGTACATCGAAACACAGGCACTGCTCACCCTGGCCACTGCGCGACGCGGCACCGGTAACACGACAGCCGCGATCAAGGCCGCCGAGGAGGCTGCGTCGATCGCCCGATCCTGCGGATTCCGCCGACTCGAGGCCCAAGCCACGACCGCCGAGCCTGCCGGCCACGGGCGATGAGCGTGCTGTCAGGCGGTGGATCGAATGATGAGCTGGGCCGGCAACATCACGTGCTGGACGCCGGGCGATCTCCCGTTCAACTGGTCGAGTAGCAGGCCGCCGGCGATCCGGCCGGACTCGACGAACGGCTGGTGGACGGTGGTGAGGTCCAGCGCGTCGGCGAAGTCGGTGCCGTCGTACCCGGTCACGGCGACGTCCTCCGGGACCCGGACGCCCTTGGCGCGCAGGCCGCTGACCAGGCCGGCCGCGATGTCGTCGAAATGCGCGAGCAATGCGTCCGGCAGGGTGCCCGCGCCGATCATCTCGGCGGCCGCGCGGCGACCACCCTCGACATCATGACTGGTGATCTGGCGCTTCATCGCGCCAGGCGGCAGCCCGGCATCGGCCAGGGCCCGCTGGAGACCGCGCATCCGCAGGATGCCCGCCGACAGGAAGGTCTCCGACTTCTGCGCCTCGCTGACATAGGCGAAGGTCCGATGCCCCTGACCGGCCAGGTACTTGCCGACCAGGTACCCGCCGGCCTCGTCATCGACGTTCACGCTACTGAGATCGGGATGGAAGCTGTCGATGAGGACCGTGGCCAATTGACGTTGCGCGAGCCGGCGAGCCATCGCGTCCTTCAGCGGCAACCCCATGATCAGTACGCCGTCGAGGCGGCCGGTGACCGGGAGCGAGCCGAGCAGCGGCGAGGCCGCCTCGGTCACCGACTGCTGATCGAAGAGCACGACCTCGATCGCTTGTCCGGCGCAAGCCTCCAGTACGCCGACCAGCCGGCTGCGATACGAGGCATACGACGTGAAGGGCGCCAGTACTCCGATCCGCCCGACTCCCTTGCGGGCCCGGCTGACCGCGGCGGCCTTCGGGGTGAACCCGAGTTCGTCGATCACGGCCATCACCCGGGCGAGCGTCTCGGCGCCGACCCGGTCCGGCCGGTTGAGCGCGTTGGAGACGGTCGTGATCGAGACCCCGGCCCGTTCGGCGATGTGGTAGATCGTCACGGTCGCGGCGGGTCCGCGGGCCGGTGGCGTCCTCGATTGTTTGCTCATGGCATCCTCTGCGTGCTCGGCTCTCGGCGCACGGCGGCTGGCTGAACCGGTCGTCGATGCACCTCCGCCAGGATGGCGAGGATGTCGTCCTGCCAGCGTCGCGCCGTCGGCCAGGTCGCCGTCAGGATCGGCGACCCGTGCAGGGCGCCCGGATAGCGGGTGACCGAGGCGACCACGCCGGCCGCCTGCAAGCGCCGTACGAACTCCTCGCCCTCGGCGCGCAGGGGATCGAGCCCGGCCGTGAGCACGTACGTCGGGGGAAAACGGGTCAGGTCTTCCAGGAAGTACGGCGAGGCCAGCGGTGTGGTGGCGGGTGCCCCGGCGAGGTAGGCCGCAGCCGCCCGGTCGTACTCGTCCTGGACCTGGACAAGCAGCTCCGCCTCCTCAGGATCAAGGCCGAGCTCGCGGATCGCGGCCCGCGCACTGTGCCCGGTCAGATCCAGAAACGGTACTTCGAGGACCAGGGCGGCGATGGTCAGCTCCGGAGCGGCGGCAACTGCGGCTGCCGCGAGATTCGCACCGGCCGAGGCGCCCCCCAGACTGACCACCCCTGCATCCACCCCCAACGATGCGGCGCTGTCGATCACCCAGCGGGTGGCGGCGAGGATGTCGTCCACCGGGATCGGGAAGGGGTGCTCGGGGGCCAGCCGGTACTCGACCAGGACGACCACGCAGCCTGTCTCCACCGCTCGGTGGCGGGCGGTAGCGTCGGCGACGAGCTCGTCGATCGAGCCGGTGCTCCAGCCGCCGCCGTGGATCAGGACATGGGCGGGTAAGTTGCCGGTGGCAACAGGGTGGTAGCTGCGGACCAGGATGGTGCCGCCTTCGACGGCGACCTGGTGGTCCTGGATCGCGTGGACCTCGGGACCGGGCAGGCCGAACAAGGTGAAGATCCGGTCGATGTCCTTGGTCAGCAGGAGTCGGCGGGTCGCGACGTCGACGCCGGAGAACATCATCGGGTCCGTCGCCTCGAGGTGGGCACGGACGGCCGGCTCGAACGTCATGTCCGCTCCTCACGCAGTCGGAGGGTTTCGAGGATGAGCTTGTCAGGGCCGCGCGTCAAGTGCTTTACCTAAAGAAGTTCATGGCTGTCGGAAGGGCCTGCCATGCTGATCGGCAGCAGAAGCTCTTGGAGGTCTCGGATGGCCGTGTCGTACCAACTGGTGATCGACTGCAGGTCACCCGAACCGCTTGCTCGTTTCTGGGCTGCGGCCTTGCACTACGTCATCGCACCTGCGCCGACCGGCTTCGACTCGTGGGACGACTTCTACCGGTCGATCGGTGTGCCCGAGGCTGAGCTCGGTATCGGCTTCGACCGCATCGAGGACCCGGTCGGTGGGGGCCCGCGGATCTGGTTCCAGATCGTCCCCGAGAAGAAGTCGATCAAGAACCGCATCCACATCGACGTGAACGCGAGCGGTGACCGCGACTCGTCCCTCGACAGCAGGCGCGAACGTGTCGAGGCTGAGGCAGAGCGGCTCGTCGCTCTCGGCGCAACGCGGCTGCACACGATGGCCGAAGAGGGTCTGGACCACTACGCCGTCGCGATGACCGATCCAGAAGGAAATGAGTTCGATATCAACTAGCGGTTGCTGACGGCATCCCTTCAGTAGGGTGTGCTGGGCCAAGGTTCGACACGAGAGGTTCATGGCGATGCAGCGGATCAGCAGCCGGAATGCCCGCTTCCAGGTGTGGCAGGCGTTGCTGTCCAACCGGAACAAGCGGCAGCGGGCTGGAGAGTTCCTGGTCCAGGGCGTTCGGCCGATCAGCATCGCGGTCGAGCGCGGCTGGCCGATCCGGGTGCTGATCCACGACGCCGAGCGGCCGCTGTCGCGCTGGGCGCAGGAGTTGCTGCAGCAACAGCGGGACGTCGAGCACGTGAGCATGGCGCCTGGCCTGCTGGCCGAGCTCGGTGAGAAGGCCGAGTCCGCGCCCGAACTGGTGGCGGTGATGGAGCTTCCGCCGGACGATCTCGAGCGGCTCGAGGTCGGTCCGGATTTCCTCGGCGTGGTGTTCGACCGGCCGACGACACCGGGCAACATCGGCTCGATCATCAGGTCGGCGGACGCGTTCGGCGCCGACGGGTTGATCGTCACCGGGCATGCCGCCGATGTGTACGACCCGAAGTCGGTGCGCGCGAGTACGGGCTCGATCTTCGCGCTGCCTGCGGTCCGGGTGCCGTCGCAGCGGGAGGTGATGGAGTGGGTCGACGCGCAGCGCCGGCTCGGCCATCCGATCGTGATCGTGGGCACGGACGAGAACGGGTCGGCCGATATCTTCGACTTCGATCTGACCCAGCCGACGTTGCTGCTGATCGGCAACGAGACCTCCGGGCTGAGCGCGGCCTGGAGAGAGCTCGCCGATCACCTGGTCCGGATCCCGATGAGCGGATCCGCCAGTTCGCTGAACGCGGCCAACGCGGCGACCGCCGTACTCTACGAAGCCTCGCGGCAGCGTGCCCAAAAGTTCAAGACCGCCGGCGGTCGTTCCGCCTAGCGTGCGTGGCATGAAACCTTCTGTGCGCCCGCAGCCGATGATCGCGGTGTCCGATGTCGAGAAGAGCAGCACCTGGTACTGCGCTGTGCTGGGCGCGGCGAGCGCCCACGGCGGACCGGAGTACGAGCGGCTCGTCGTCGACGGCACGCTGATCCTCCAACTGCACAAGGTGGACGTAGGACACCACCACGGGACGATCGGTGATCCGTCGCTGCCGCTGGGGAACGGGGTCGCGGTGTGGTTCGAGGTCGACGCGCTCGAGGAGGGCGCCGCGCGGGCTCGTGCTTTCGGTGCGACCGTGCAGACCGACGTGCACCACAATCCCAACGCCAACCATGACGAGCTGTGGTTGCGCGACCCGGATGGGTATCTCGTCGTCCTCGCCGGGCTGGAGAAATGACCGGCCCCGATCTGCTACTCGGGGCCGGTCGCTCAGTGGATCAGGACTCGCAGCCGATCCCGTCATTGTCTGCGTCGAAGTTGTGCGGATCGGGGGCGAGCACCTTGAAGTTGCGGTAGGAAATCTGGCCGCAATCCAGGTCTGGCGGCGGCGGCTTGATGCAGACGGTCGGGTACGACTTGTCGCAATTGACCGGCGGAGGCGGCGGAGGTGGCGGCGGGGTGACCGGGACCCGGTAGCGAAGGTTCCAGGTGCCGGTGGACTGTCGGAAGATGACCTGGTCCGTGCCGGTATCACCGGCGTAGTTGCCGGGCTGCGGTTTGTCGCCGTTCACTCCCCAGGTGATCGGGCTGCCGCCGCGGATGTTCCACGAGCCGCTGGACGGGCGGAAGATCCCGATGTCGGCCTTGGCCGTGCCGACCCAGTTCGCCGGCACCGGGATGTCGCCGTTCACGCCCCAGGCCACTTGGGTCGCACCGCGCACGATCCACCGCGCTGTCGCCTTCCGGAACACCGCCAGGTCGGCGTGCCCATCACCGAGGTAGTCAGCCGGTACTGCGGTGTCGCCGTTCGCGCCCCACGTGATGGTGGCTGCGCCGCGGATGAACCACTTGCCGGTGGACGGCCTGAACACGGCCGCTTCGGCTCGGCTGTCCCCGGTGTAGTTCGCCGGTACGGGCTGGTCACCAGCCTGCCCCCACACGAACTGACCGACGCCCCGGACGTACCAGAAGCCGTTGGACGGCCGGAAGACCGCGAGCTCGACGCGGCCGTCGCCGTTGAAGTCGGCCGGCACCGGGATGTCGTTCTTCTGCCCGAACTGGATCGATGCGACGCCCCGGATGTACCAGGTCCCGTTGCTCGGACGGAACACGGCGAGCTCGTACCGGCTGTCGCCTGAGTAGTTGCGGGCGACCGGAATGTCGCCGTTCTGCCCGAACTTGATGGCCGCCGTCACCACCTTCGTCGCGGCGGCCCTAGCGGTTGCGGTTGTTGTGGTGGTCGTGATGGTCGCGGCCGGTTTGGCCTGCGCCGGTGCGGTCAGGCTGACAGCGGCGATCGCCGCCACCGTGAGCCCGAACGCGACGGGTCGGTAACGCATGCGGTGTTTCCCCCTCGGGATGACAGGCGGCTTCTATCGCCGGCCGTCCCTCCCCAGAGCCCGGCCGGGCACACCGCCAATGCCCGTACATCGCCCTACCGTCTTGATCGTTACAACAAAGTTTTGACCGGAAAAATCAAGGGGTGGCAACGATCTCACCATGGAGGATCGACAGGAAACCGTCGGGCGCCGCAGCCCAGGTCTGCCAGGCGGTGGAGATGCGTTGCAGAGCCTCATCCGGTACGCCGGTGGCGCGTGCCTGGCGGGCCAGATCCGAATGGAGAATGCGGTCGGCCCACATCCCGCCCCACCAGTCGCGGTCCTCCTGGTTCGCGAAGGTCCACAGGCTCGCCGTCGCCTCGACCTGTTCGAACCCCGCCGCTCTGGCCCACGACAACAAACGCCGCCCCGCGTCCGGTTCGCCTTGGTTGGCGCGGGCCAACCGCTGGTAGAGCTCCATCCACTCGTCCAGCTCCGGCAGTTCCGGGAACCACGTGAACGCGCGGTAGTCCGAGTCCCGTACTGCGACGATTCCGCCGGGCTTACAGACGCGTCGCATCTCCCGCAACGCCTGCACGGGATCACCTACATGCTGAAGAACCTGGTGCGCGTGGACGACGTCGTACGAGTCGTCTGGAAGGTCGAGGCGATGGACGTCGCCGACGATGAGGTCGACCGAATTCGCCTGTCGCTCGATGATGGTCGCGCGCGTGATGTCGAGGGCGGCCTCGCTCGCCTCGAGTGCGGTGGTCCGTCCGGGTTCGACCAGGGCGGCGAGATCCGCGGTGATCGTGGCGGGGCCGGCGCCGATGTCGAGGAGGGACATGCCGGGCCGCAGGTGGGGCAAGAGATAGCCGGCCGAGTTCTCCGCGGTACGCCAGCGGTGCGACCGCAGTACCGACTCGTGGTGGCCGTGCGTGTACACGTTATTCATAGCGGACCCCTTCGTCCTCGCCGACCCTCTGAGGCTACTCCGGAGTCTTGCTAATTGAGACATATCATCTTGAATAACGAGACACCGGAGGTTGCTCTAGGCTGCGGCGGTGGGAGTCAAGCCGATGGTGATCGTGATCAGTGGGCCGCCGGGGAGTGGGAAGACGACCTTGGCGCATCGGGTCGCGGCGGCGGTCGGGTGTCCGGCCATCTGCCGGGACGAGATCAAGGAAGGCATGGTTCACGCGACTCCCGCGTTCGTTGCGGGGCCAGCTGATCCATTGAGCATCCGGACGTTGGCGACCTTCTTCGATGTCATCGGCCTGCTGATCAGTCGCGGTACCACCGTCGTCGCCGAGGCGGCCTTCCAGGACCGACTCTGGCGACCCGGCCTGGCCCCGTTGGCGGAGTCGGCCGACATCCGGATCATCCACTGCACGGTCTCCCCCGAGGTCGCCCACGCCCGGATCACCTCACGAGCGGCGTCCAACCCCCTGCGCAAAGCACACGAAGACGGCGAGCGCCCGGCCGAAACCAGGCTCACGTCCTTCGACCCGATCTCCCTCCCCGTCCCCACCCTCACCGTCGACACCACCGAGGGCTACTCCCCCGCCCTCCCCGAGATCACCACCTTCCTCACCCGCTGAGGGCGACCACGTGTCCGCAGTACGGCGTACTGGTGGTGCGGTATCGCTTCTCTGACTAAGGTCAGAAAAATGGACCACCAGGAACTGCAGAAGCGTTTCGCGGAACTCACCACCGCTCACGTCGCGGACGCCTGCCGGCGAACGCAGATCCCCGTGCGCACCGTCTCGCTCACCCCCGTCCTCCCCGGGCGGCTCGCCGGTCGGGTGCTGCCCGCGCGGCATGTCGGCAGCGTCGACATCTTCCTCGAAGCCTTCGGGTCGGCCGAGCCGGGCGATGTCCTCGTCGTCGACAACGGCGGCCGGCGGGACGAGGCCTGCGTCGGCGATCTGATGGCGCTCGAGGCCCAGGCCGCTGGGATTTCCGGACTTGTGGTGTGGGGGCTGCATCGCGACACCGTCGACATCCGGGCGATCGGACTGCCGGTGTACAGCCTCGGTTCGCTGCCGACCGGCCCACTCCGTCTGGACTCGCTGCCGCCGGATGCATTGGAGTTCGCGAACGTCGGCGAGTGGACGGTCACCACCGCGGACGTAGTACTGGGTGACGACGACGGCGTGGTGTTCATCCCGGCCGACCGGACCGCCGAGCTCTTCGACCTGGCCGAGTCGATCCGCGACAAGGAACACCGCCAGGCCGAGCGGATCCGGTCCGGTACGTCGTTGCGCGAGCAGGTGTTGTTCGACGCGTTCCTGGCCGGCCGGGCGCGGCGTCCTTCACTGACCTTCCGCGAGCACCTCCGCGAAGTCAGCGGCGCGATCGAGGAGTAAGGCCGCCCGCTATGCTCGCGAGATGCCTTCTGACATCTCCGCGGCTGCCGCGGGTACCTGGAAATTAGGCGACTTCACCATCAACCGGATGGGTTTCGGCGCGATGCGCACCACGGCGAACCCAGACACCGCAGTGGCGATCCGCGTACTGCGTCGCGCCGTCGAGCTCGGCGTCAACCACATCGACACCGCCGCGTTCTACCGCTCCCCGGGTGGCACGCTCGGGGTCGGCGAAGGGCCTGCCCGCTTTGCCAATGAGCTGATCCGGGAGGCGCTGGCGCCGTACCCGGAGGGTCTTGTCATCACCACCAAGGTCGGTCCCGGCGAGGATGCCGACGGCAACTTCTACAACGCGAAAACCGCGGCCGAGCTCCGCACGCAGGTCGAGCAGAACCTCCGCCAGCTGGGCAAGGAGGTCCTCGACGTGGTCAACCTGCGCATCATCAAGAAGCCCGGCGAGGACTCGATCGCCGAGCGCTTCGGTGCTCTCGCCGACCTCCGCGACCAGGGGCTGATCCGGCAGCTCGGCATCTCCAACGTCCAGCCGGACCACCTCGACGAGGCGCAGGCGATCGCACCGGTCGTCTGCGTGCAGAACTTCTACTCCCTCGACACCCACAGCGACGACGACGCGTTCCTCAAGCTCTGCGGTGAGCGCGGGGTGGCGTACGTGCCGTTCTTCGCCATCGCCGGCACCTCGCGCGAAGGTGGCGCCACAGCTGATCACAGCGAGGCGCTGCAGGCACTCGCCAAGTCGAAAGGCGTGACGGAACAGCAGTTGCGCCTGTCCTGGACCCTCCACCAAGGCACGCACGTCCTCGCCATCCCCGGCACTGGCAACCCCGCCCACCTGGAGGAAAACATCGCCGCCGGCGCCATCAACCTCACCCCGGAAGAACTCGCCAGCCTCAGCTGACTGGTTCGAGGCAACGCGCGCCGGCTGACGGGAGACGGTCAGCCGGCCGCTTGGCCGATCGCGGTGCGGATCGCTGGGACGACCTCCTGGGACCAGCGTTTCAGCACGACCTCGAACGACTCGTCGCCGCGCGGGAACAAGATGAACCCGGACGCGCCGTACTCGAGCACCGCGCCGGTCAGCTCCTCGATCCACTGCTCAGGCGAGCCGCCGACCCAGCGACCGTCGTCATCACGGACCCGCCCCAACGGGCGGGACGTGATGACGCCGGGGAAGTTGTAGATGGTCGCGACGTCCGCCGGCTTCCGGACCGCCGCGCCTGCCAGATCTCGCTGACGGCCCCAGGCACCTCCCTCGCCCACAAGGCCCCACAACGCTTACACCGCGCGGATTGACGCCCTCACCGCCGATGTACCCGCCACCCAGCAAAAGGCCCTGATCGCAGCCATCGCCACGATCACTTCCTGAGGAACTCCGCGGTGGTGGCGACGAAGCGATCAGGGTCGTCGACCCACGGGAAGTGCCCGGCTCCTGGCTGGATCACGAACTCGGCCTTCGGGAACAGCGCCGCGAACTCCGCCACGACGGCCGGCGGAGAGTTGAGGTCGACCTCACCGGCCAGGACCAAAACGGGTGCCTCGAACGCGGCCAGCGCAGTACGGGTGGTCGCTGGGTCGTAAGCGCCATCAGAGCCGTAGATGGCTGCGGCTTCGTCGTTGCGATGACCGTCCTGGGCCGCGTGGTGAGCTTGCGCCGCCGCGTCCCAACGGCCGTAGAACAAGGGGTCGATGGCCTTCCAGCTGTCGTCGGTTGCCTGGCCGGTGACGATGGCTTCCATCGCCGCAACGGCCTCCGGCTGATCGTTCTTGCGGAGCCGCGCGATCTCGAGCCGGTTCTCCCCGGTGATCGCGAGGCCGACAGCGAAGGGGCTCGGTGTGATCAGAGCAAGCTTCGCCACGCGCTCCGGGTATTTGGCCGCATACAACGTCGCGAGGTTCGTACCGCCGGAATGCGCGAGCAGGTCGAACCGCTCAAGACCGAGGTGCTCGCGCAGAGCCTCGACATCGCCGACGAGCCGGTCAGCGCGATAGGAGCTCACATCCTCCGGCACCGCGGACTGGCCGGTGCCCCGAGGATCCAGCAGGACCATCTGCCGATGCGCCACCAGCCCACCGAGGTCCCCGAGGTACTCGGCATCCTGCATCGGACCACCCGGCAAGCAGATCACCGGGTCGCCCTCTCCTACCAAGCGATACGCGAGCACGGTCCCGTCAGGAGCGGAGAAGGTAGGCATGCCAGGGAGCCTGTCAGCGCCGCTCTGACCTGAGCAACCAGTTAACTCACTTTGCGGCGAGGTACAGGCGGAGGATCGAGTCGTAGTCGACGATCTCGAAGTCCGGCGCTGATGCGGCCGCCACCTCGAACTCAGTCGGGTCTACGTTCTCCTGGCTGGCGATCACCAGCAGCTTCCGCGGGTCGCTGACCTCGATGCCGTACTTCGCCTTCGCGAACGCCTGGTTCTCGGGGCTCTTGAAGTACTCCTCGTACTGCGCAAGCCGAGCAGCCCCTTCAGCCACGGGCCTCACGAACGTCCGGTGACGCTTCTTGCCTTTGGCCGTGTTCGCGGTCTCGAGCAGCGGCAAGGTGAGATCTCCGACGATGTGGCTGCCGTCCGCACGCTCCAGGATGAAGTCCGGGTGGATCGCGATCTCGTCCGCGCCCGGCGTACCGTCGCGCCACTCGAGGAACGGTTCGTGGATCAGCTTGGTCGCGTCGAACGTCGACAACAGGATGTCCTCGTGCTGCTGCAGGAAATCACCGACGGTCGTCTCGTGCAGGCCGTGCATCAGGTAGGTGCTTGCGAACGCGTCGCCCTTGAGGCTCTGTTCCACCTCGCCTCGTGGCACGCTGAAAGTGCCGACCGGATCGAGATGGGGTACCGACTCCACCAGCCGCTGCAGGAAGTCGCGGTACTTGTCGGCCGGCTCGGACCGGTGGATCGCGATCGCCAGGAAGGTCCAGTGGATGCGGACCGAGTCATCCACGCTGGAGACGAGCAGCACCCGGCTGAGCGTCGAGTAGTTCCCGGGCTCGAACTGCAGCAGCTTGTCCGCGTCGCCAGTACCCACGATCTCGTTGCCGATCATGCTCTCGGCACCGGGGAACCTGGACTCCAGCGCGACACGTCCACGCTTGGTGGCGATCGTCGAATCCTTGACGACGCTCTCCTCGCCGAGGAGCGCGACCGCCTCGGGCGCGTCGCCGCCGAAGTACTGGTCGATGCTGTCGGCCTTCTGCCGCTTGACCTCGAGCGACCGGTACTCGCGGCTCACGCCGACGAGCTCCAAGATGTTCCAGTCGGGCGTCTCCGTGAGCACCATCACCCGCGGGAAGAGCAACGGTCCCGGCAGTTCGCGCGAGTGACTGCCGAGCAGATGTTCACTCACGCTCTTCAGGTGATCGCCCCAGAACTGACTGTTCACCTTGACGAACTCGGTGGGTTTCATTGCCCGCTCTCCTCGATCACACTCAGCCAACCCCGACCTAGACATCCAACCCCCGGTCGCCCCGACCCTATTCCCCGGGCCCCCCTCGGCCTTATTCCCCGGGTCCCCGCGGCTTTTGCCCCCAGGCCGAGATCAAGGGCGCTGTCGCAAGATCAAGCTCGCCACTCGCCACATTCTTCAGATGCTGCTCGATCTCCGCCTCCGTAGCCAGACCTGCGCCCACGAGCCGCTCCCGGATCTGCTCGACAGTCGCAAGCTCCAGCGCGGTACAAGCGGGCGAGGTGATCGGAAAGAACGCATCAGCCTGTACTGCGTGCAGCCCCGCCTCACGCAGCAGCCGCGGCAACGTCCGCCCGAACGCCAACTCCGCCCCTCGACCGGCCATCAACGCCCGGAATCCCTGACGCAACCGGTTCGCCAACTGCTGCGCCGGCCCGAACTCGTCCGGGCAGATCAGCGGCTGCAACGCCGGGTCGGCATCCTCGACAACCAGCCATCCACCCGGCCGAAGCGCTCGCACCATCGAGGCAAGCGCCTCAATCCGCTGAGGCACGTGAGTCAGCAGCAACCGCGCATGCACCAGATCGAACGCTCCCGCAGGCGGCTGCTCGACACCAACGTCATGCTGCAGCACTTCAAACGCAGCCCCGTCGGCAGGCATCCACGCAGTGTCGATATCAGTGGCTACAACCCGCCCAGACGGCCCGACCTGCTCGGCCAACCACGCAGGCACGCTGACCCCGCCAGCCCCAACCTCCCAGCACGTCCACCCCGCCGACACCCCCACCGCACCGAAATGCCGGAACGTCACCGGATCAAACAACTCCGACAACGCATCAAAGCGCCGCCCAGCCTCCGACTGCTGGTTGTCGAGCAGATAACCCTCGTCAGCCGTCATGCCCCCATCCTCCACGCCACCCAACTAATGTGTTCTGTGGCGGCGCACACATCGTCGGCGCCGCTTGCGGAGGAGGGGGAACCCGTATGCCGATGCCACGCTGGTGGGGACAGCTCAACAAGCGACTGTTCAACCCGCCCGGCACCGTCTACCAAACCCCACTTGACGCGCACTCCGTCGAGGGCGGCTACCTCTTCATCCTGGTCTACGGTTCCAAGGCCGACTGGGTCCGCAACGTCCTCGCGGCCGGCCAGGCCCGCGTCACGATCGACGGCAAGGACACCGACCTGGTCCGCCCCCGACTGGTCGACGAAGCCGAAGCCTGGTCCCTCCTCCCAGCCAACGCGAAGCCCCCACGCCTCCTCCGCATCAAGGAGTACCTCCGCACCGACCTGGCCGCCGGCTAGCACCCCGCCGAAACTTGACGACCTTGCGAAGGAGTTGTGCAGTGGGCGAGGAATCGTTGTTCTATCGACCGAAAAACCCACTGGCGAGCACTGTCGGCGCGCTGCTGGGCGGCCCGACGCCGAGCCGCAAAGGCGACCCGGCTGTGCGTTTCAACCCCAACGGAGTCGAGTATCACGTGTCGTACGGACGTGGGCCGACTACTCGCCTGGGGTGGACGGAAGTCCGTGCGGTTGCGGTTCTGCCCGGACTGTTCGAAGGCCGCCAGGCGCTGTGCGTGTACCCGTTTCAGGAGCTACCGGATCCCGATATCCCAGCCGGCGAGCGCTGGACTGGTTCCGGGCCAGGCCTCGCGCTCCATTTCAAATCGTTGTTCGGCACCCCGATCGCAGTGCACTGGCATCACGTGCGAGGCCCGTCCCTCAAGAAGCTCGCCAACCGCCTGCCAACCTGGACCGAGGGCCGGATAGCTCTAACCTCAGCACGCCCAGCCTGAGGTTCGCAGCACCCGGCCTCGTCCCGACCGGCGCCCTATCGGCATGCCCTTCGGCGCCGCAGTCGCCGGCCTCCTGATTTCGGCGACGGTGAAATCGACTCGGTTCCCGAGTGCAGGTCGATCCGGAATCCCGCCGGTATCCCGCCGGTATCCCGCCTGTATCCCGCCTCGTAATCATTCCCCTGTGCAGAAATGATGCTCTCGAAGGCCCATTCGACTGTCTATCCAGTTGCAAACCCGGCCAATTGAAAGGAGCGGACTGGTCACGGTCTGGTGAGCCTCCACATACCCCCTACAAAAGGAGGAACAATTCATGACCATCAGATCGAGAATGTGGGCGTCACTGACCGTGGGGCTCGCAATGGTACTCGCGGCCGGATTCGGCGCCGCCGGGCCAGCCGCTGCCGCCCCCGGCAGCGCCGATCTCGCGGCGGCCGACGCATCCAAGCTCGGTGCGGTGCTGGACGTCCAGTACGAATCGCAACCGGACGGCTACATCAAGATCACCGAGTACGAGAACGCCACCGACATTACGGCGGTCGCCGCCGCGTGCACGATGACGACGCGCGCGTACAAGCCCACGAGGTCCGGGTCGTACCTCCGCGGCGAAGGCTACTTCAAGCTGTCAGGGTGCGGCAGCAGCCCGTTCAAGATCATCATCAGCCTTGAGATTGAGGTCAATGGCTACTGGTTGGAAGTGGCCTCATACGACTATATGGCGACCCCGCCGACCAGTGGCTATCCCCGCGTCGCCGCGACCTGCAAGAGGGGTTCCTACTCCTCCGAGCTGCTCGTCAAGCGGGGCACCACCGAGCAGTACATGACAAGCTCGATCTTGAATGTGTCGTCGTGCTGATGAACAGCGGCGATAGGGGCATTGTGAAGTTTCGACGACTGATCGCCAAGATGGCGATCGTGCTGATGGTGTTCGGGGTCGGATCGCTCGCCGCCGTCATTCCGGCATCGTCGGCAGCCGCCGCATCGCCGGCAGCCCCCGCTGCCTGCACCGCTACCACTGGTATCACTGGGCCGACCAAGAACGGGTCGGTCGTCAATGTTGTCTTTCGCATCAACGTGGCCGGGTGCTCCGGCAGGTACTGGACGGAGTACAGCAACATCGCCGGGCCGGGGGCCTCGGACGACGGACGAACCCAGACTTACCGTGGGGATCGCAATTACTCGCTCCACATGACTGTGCCGTGCCGGACCGGCACCTACAAGGTCTATCTGAAAATCATCGGCGACGGCTTCGATGGGTTCAGGGAGGCGTCGAAGTACATCCGCTGCTGATCCCAGCGCTGTAGCCGGTTCCGGACCCGCGTCGGACGCGGGTCCGGAACCGGCTACAGTCGTGAATTCGAAGTGGATTGACACCACGTCGGCTGGAAATTCTTATCGCGCGCAGCCAGACGTCTGCGTGTTTATCAATGTTTGATCGCGATGTCGTCCGCAATGTTTGCCCGAGGCCTGTGGGACCTGCCGGTGGGCAAAGCCACGCCCGGGGCTGGTCACCGAGGTAGTGGCGGTGGTGTGCTGGGGCAGTTGTCACGGATTGTGGCCTCGTCGTAGCATTATCATCACGCCATGCCTGGCCGAGCGTCCGACGCCCTCAGTAATCTCAGGTCACTGCGGTTGCGGGCGATGATGTCGCAAGTGGAGCTCGCCTCCAAGGCGGGCCTCGGGATCCGCACGGTCCGTGACATCGAGTCGGGAAAGGTACGGCCGCAACCGAAGACCTTGCGACTGCTCGCCGAGGCGCTCGGCCTGGAATCGGACGGCCGGGCGCTGCTGACCGGGTCGCCGGAACGGGTGGCGGCGGTGCCCCGTGAGCTGCCGAGGGCGCTCACGGCGTTCACCGGGCGGGGAAGCCACCTGGACGCGCTCCTGACCGCCGTCGACGACGGCGCCTCCGTCGTCGCGGTGCACGGCATGGCGGGCGTCGGGAAGACCTCCCTGGCAGTGTGGGTCGCCCATACCCTCGCCTCCCGGTACCCCGACGGGCAGCTGTTCGTGGACCTGCACGGGTTCACCCACCCCGGCGGGACCCGCCCGGAACTGAAGTCCGTGTTGACACGGGTGCTGCGCAGTCTCGAACCGACCGATCGGACCCTCCCCGCGGACTGCGACGAACTCACCGCCCGATACCGCAGCGCCATCGCCGACCGCCGACTCCTCCTGGTGCTCGACAACGCGGCGAGCGCGGAGCAGGTGGAAGCGCTGCTGCCGGGGACGCCAGGCAGTCTCATCCTGGCGACGAGTCGGCGCGACCTGTCTTCCCTGGTGGGTGCGCACTCGGTGCCCCTCGAACCGCCGCCGATGCGCGAAGCCGTCGGGATGCTCAGTGCCGCCGTTGCCGGCCGGATCACCGAGGCGGAGGCCGTCGCGGTCGCGGAGCGCTGCGGGCGTCTGCCTCTGGCGATGGGACTGGCTGCGGCCCGCCTGCGCAGCCGTCCCCGGTGGCGAGTCGCGGACCTGCTGGAGCGCCTCTCCGACGAAGACCGCTTTCTCGACGAACTCGACATGGGGCACCGAGGCGTCGCCGCGGCACTGCGCGCCTCGTATCTCGAACTGGACGCCGACCACCGGCGCCTGCTGCGGCGGCTCGGCCTCGTACCCGGTCACGACGTGGACGTCTACGCCGCCGCCGCATTGTGCGACGTGGACGAGGAGCGGGCAGCAGCGATGCTGGAGTCTCTTGTGGACGTGCATCTCGCGGAGACCCGGTCGCCCGGGCGGTACCGGATGCACGACCTGGTGCGGCTGTTCGCGTCCCGGCTCGCCGGGCTGGAGGAGACCCAAGCCGACCTGGACGAGGCCTTCCTCCGGCTGGTCGGCGTCTACCTGCACTTCACGTACCAGGCGGCGGCACGGCTGCATCCGAACAAGCGCCGTTTCACCGAAGGCAAGGCCGTACACGATGCCGGCCTCCCCGGCTTCACGAACCAGCCCAGCGCATTGGCGTGGTTCCACACCGAACGCAGCAATCTGGAGTCTGCGGTGGTCGCCGCGGCGCACGCAGGGCAGCTCGAACCCGCCTGGCATCTGGCTACG